>NZ_JBHXRG010000017.1:0-111839 GCF_042716995.1 Nocardia sp. NPDC058640 | reverse complement strand
GTGCAGCGCGGCCCGGCGCTCGGCGTGCAGCGCGGCCCGGCGCTCGGCGTGCAGCGCGGCCCGGCGCTCGGTGTGCAGCGCGGCCGGGCGCTCGGTCAGGTAGCCGGGGTTGAGCGCGATCGTCAGCGGCGGGTCCGGCCTCTCGGCAGGTGGTGGGCGATCGGGCCGACGCAAGGTTGCTGCGAGCCTTGTGATCACCGGCCGACTCCTGGTTCGGTGGCGGCTACCGCTTCGGCGTGTAAGCGGAGGCCGGGTAGGAGTGGCGTGTCGGCGGTGACGGTGGCTACTACGCGGTCTCCTTCGGTGCGCAGGTCGATGGTTGCGCCTGGCGGGGCGACTGTTCTGCCTGCGGCGAGGGCGTGGGTGGTGTCGCCGCGGGCGGCGAGGCGGGCGGTTTCGCGGGCGGCGTCGACGCAGCGGACCTGGGTGGATGCGGCGAGTAGAGCACCGATACAGAGGGCCACCGCGCACACCAGGGCGGCGAGGGCGATGGCGGCCTCGACCGTCACCGCACCCGCGTCGTCGCCGAGAGTTGTTGTGGTGCGGCTGTTTACACGTTCGTGTTCAGCGCCTTGTCGATGATGCCGGTCAGCGCGGTGACGATGCTGTCCCCGGTCACCACCCCGTAGAGCACGGCCCCGAAGGCCGCCGCGGCAATGGTCCCGATGGCATATTCCGCGGTGCTCATGCCTGCGTCGTCGATCAGCAGGCGCAGGAAGCGAGCGCGGGCCTCCGTGCTTACGGTGCGAACGAACTTCATCGTGATCCCCTCTCTGGTTGCACCGCACGGCTTTTCCGCGCGGTGAAGATTCGGCGGCCTCGTCGAGGCCGGTCATAGCAGCCCACCGCCGCCGAGCACCGTGTCCGCGAGGCCGATGACGACCGGGACGATGCCGAGACAGACGAAGGCTGGCAGAAAACACAGGCCGAGCGGTCCGCCGATCAACACGCCCGCCCGTTCGGCGCGCGCGACGGCCGCGTCCTCCACGGCTTCGCGGCGCTGAGTGGCGAGTTCGCCGACCGCGGCGGCCAGCGACGCACCCGACCGCGCCGAGCGGCGCGCCATCCTGGCCAGCGACTCCACCTCGTCGGCACCCGGCGATCCGACCGCATCAGCGGCTGCCCGTTCCCACGCGGTGGCGGCATCGGCACCCAGCGCGAGAAGGTCTGCGGCCCTGCACAATGCGGCCCGCAGCACCGGCGGGGCGGTGACGGCGCTCGCCCGCGCGGCCGCAGCCATCGGCAGTCCCGCCCGTAAACAGGCGGCGAGCAGATCGAACGCCGAAGCGGACCCGAGCGGATCAACTCTCGCAGTCCCCAACCCGATCGCCGGCGTACTCACCTGCGCCGATCCGAGCGCGCGCACCCGACGACTGACCGCCACCCGTCCGGGTAGCAACACCATCGCCACCGCCGCGAGCAACAACGCCTCCGGCGAAAGGGCACTCATCAACTCCCGCACAGCAATTCCCTCCTCGAAGTTCGATCCACACCCATCCACACCTGTCCACACCCCGCCTGCACCCGTCCACACCCCGCTCGCACCCGTCCACAGCTGTCCGCACCCATCCATGCCCATCCACACCTGTCCACGCCCTGCCCACACCCATCCACGCGCCGCCCGCACCATCCCCACCCATCCGCGCGCCGCCCGTACCCATCCGCGGGCCGTCCGCACCCATACCCACCTGTCCGCACCCCGCCTGCACCCATCCACGCGCCGCCCGCACCTATCCACACCTGTCCACACCCCGCCCACACCTGTCCACAGGCCTCCACACCAGCCGCAGATGCGGCGACGGCCCCTGCGATGACCGACGCTGAGTCACGCAGCGCGCCTCCATCGGCCGCTCCCGCGCCGGTGAATGCGTGACGTGGAGCGGGGTCAGGCTGTGCTCTTGCGGGTGATGACATCTGTCCACAGGAGTCCACAGCAGGCCAGGGCTGCGCCGAGTGGGAGTAACAGTTCGCCTGCCGGGGTGGTGAACAGGATGGTCAGGGGTGCGGCGCCCATCAGTTGGCCCAGGCCGATGCCTACCAGTGGGAGGCCGGCCAGGACGGTGGCCGAGGCTCGGGCGCCTGCCAGGGCGGCTTCGGTGCGGTCTCGGAAGCGGATGCGGCCGAGTAGGTCGGTTCTGGCGGCGGACAGTAGTTCCGCGAGTGCCAAGCCGTGCTCTTCGGCCACTCGCCAGGCGGCGGCGATCCTCGACAGTTCTTCGGCGACAATCGAATCCGGTTGGATCCAGCCGTCGGCACCGGAGCCGCCGAGTCGACTACGCCCTGCGCTGATCGCCAGTACCCGTGCTGCCTCGCCGCGCGACTCGCCTGCGGCGGATTCGGCGGCCGCGCTGGGGTGTGCGCCGACGCGGAGTTCGCCGACCACGGCTTCGAGGCCTGCCAACAGGTACCCGCATTCGCGGCGTCGCTCGCGGTCGCCACGACTACGCCGCCTCCGCACTGCGACAGTGACTCCCAACATGAGCGCCGCCACCCCAATCCCGGGCCCGAGCGCAAACGCCGTGCACCCCAACGTGATTCCTGCACACCACTCCACAGGTACCCGCCTCGGCGCACGATTCCTGCCCGCCCCGAACAATCGGGCGAACCGCCGCTGCCCACCAGCCACCGGCAGCACCAGCACCGCGACCGCACAACACAGCAGCGCACTGCCCACCAGTCCACCTCCATCGAGTAGATACGTGCACTTCGGCTGAACCACCCACCAAGCGCCACCTCGGTCGGGATACGTGCAGTCCGACTCGACGGTCCGCCCCGCGTGCGGCCTCCCGCCACGAGCGAAATGCGTGCACTTCGGGTGCACCAACCACCTACCGCCTCAATCGGGATACGTGCAGTCCGACTCAACGGTCCGCCCCGTGCGTGGCCTCCCGCCACGAGCGAGACACCTGCTCTTCGGGTTCCCCAACCATCAACCGCTACTTCGATTTTCGCGTACCTCATCCGAGTCGCATCTCCAGCAGCCTGCGCAGCTCGGGGGCGGCGGGAGCTGGCTGGTTGTCGGATCGCCAGGCCGGTGCGATGTGTACGCCGTCGGAATCTCGTTGCAGTACGCCGATTTCGCGCAGGGCTCGGGTTCCGTCGGATCGGCGGTGGACATGCAGGACCACTTGGACGGCGGCAGCTAATTGGCTGTGTAGTGCGGTGCGGTCCATGCCGCCCAGAGCCGCGAGGGCTTCTAGGCGGGCGGGTACTTCCTGTGGTGAGTTGGCGTGCACGGTGCCCGCGCCGCCGTCGTGGCCGGTGTTGAGGGCGGTCAGCAGGTCGACGACTTCGGCGCCGCGGACTTCGCCGACGACTATGCGGTCGGGTCGCATACGCAGTGCCTGGCGGACGAGGTCGCGGACCGTAACCGCGCCTACGCCTTCGACATTCGCGGTTCGAGCGACCAGGCGCACTACGTGCGGATGAACCGGTGCGAGCTCGGCGGCGTCTTCTACGCAGATGATCCGTTCGGCCGGGTCGACCGCGGCGAGCAATGCGGACAACATCGTAGTTTTGCCCGCGCCGGTTCCGCCGACGACCAGGAACGCGAGGCGGGCGCGGACTATGTCGCCGAGTAGGCGCCGGGCGTCCGGTGGAATCGATCCGGCGGCGGCCAGTGCGTCCAAGCCTTGGGTGGCTGGGCGGAGGATGCGCAGGGAGAGGCAGGTGCCGTCGTGCGCAACCGGTGCCAGGACCGCGTGTAGTCGGACTCCGAATGCATCGCCCAAGGTGGCTTCGGTGCCGGCGAGTTTGCCGTCGACCCAGGGTTGGGCATCGTCGAGGCGGCGACCGGCCGCCAGCGCCAGACGTTGGGCGAGGCGGCGCACCGCGGCTTCATCGGCGAAGCGAACATCGGTCAACTCGAGTCCGTGCCCGCGATCGATCCACACCGAATCTGGCGCTGTGACAAGCACATCCGCTACGCGTGGGTCGTGCAGCAACGGTTCGAGCAGTCCGGCCCCGGTCATCTCGGTTTGTAGCAGTCGCAAGGCCCGCAGCAGGTCGGTGTCGGCGAGCACTCCGCCCGCTTCGGTGCGGATCGCGGCGGCCAGCTGTGCCGCATCGGGCACGCCGGGATGTTCGGCAAGCCGTTCACGAACCCGTTCGAGCAAGTCGACGGTGACGAAAGTAGTCATCGCGCCACCGCGGAGCATCGGCTCTGACCACGGCGAGCACGGCACCGCACACTTGCGGGGCGTCTGCTCCGCCCATGGCGAAAATGGCATCGCATACTCACGGGGCATTCGCTCCTACCTTGGCGAGACCTCGTCGCGTACTCACGGGGCATCCGCTCCAACCATGGCGAGAACGGCATCGGCGGCATCGCGAAGCGGACCCCGGCGGCGGACGCTCAAGCCGCCGCGTTCGAGGCGGGATGCCAGGCCGGCTTGGCCTCGGACGGCAGCCAGCAGCGGCAAACCGAGCAGCTCGGCTACTTCCGCGCCGCGCAGTCCGCCGGGTGCGGGACCGCGAACTACCAAGCCGCGATTCGGGTTTCGTTCACCCAGGTAGGCCGAAACGACTTCCGCCGCGGCGATGGAGCGCAGTCGGGCTGGGACGATGAGCACGACCAAGTCGGCGGCATCGAGCATCGCGTCGGCCGCCGGCCCTCGTTCGCAGGACACATCGCAGACCACGAGATCGCCTGCGTCCCGGCCTGATTCGATGACAGCACGCATCGCCGCCGGAGAAAGTTCGGTCAGTGAATCCGCAATCCGCGTGCAGCCGGCGACTGAGCCCGGCTGCGACGAGTACCCTTGCGCCCCAGAGTTATTCACAAAGGATGACTCGCCGCCCAGGTGATCGACCATCGCAAGACCGGCCGATCCAGCCCGCCCGATCGGCGCATGACCACCCGAGGCAGCCCGCCCCATCGGCGCGTGACCTCCCGAAGCGGTCGGCCCGATCGGCGCGTGACCTCCCGAAGCGGCCGGCGAACGCCCATGACCCGGGATAGCGGGCCGCGCTCGCCCGCACGACAACACCGCCAACCCGGGCGACGCCGCAGGCAACGCATTGTGCAGAGCCGCAGCCGATACCCGACCGTCCTCGATCACCAAATCTGGCCAACGCAGGCCGGGCACATTCTCCATACCGAGCACCAGATCGATCCCCCCATCGAGGGGGGCACCGTCGATCAGCACCGTGTCACGGCGAACCCGACGCGCAGCTCCACGCAGCGCGGTAGCGGCGGCGAGCGTGGAGGCCCCCGCACCACCGCCCGCACCGACAACGGCGATCACGATCCCCTCACCCGTGCGGGATTCAGCATGTTCGGCGAACTGTTCGACCAGCGCGACAGCACCCGACGGCAACGCCACGACCCGTTCCGCACCGACAGCGGTGGCAGCCTGCCAATCAGGAACGGCGGGTTCACCTTCGGTGACGAGCACGATCCCCGACCGCCGCGGACACCCGGCAAGCGCGGCAGCGAGGGCGGCGTCGGTATCGAGGATCACCATCCCCGCACCGGACCACGCGTGCCGACCGACGGGCATCACCCGTTCATCGGTGACACGTTCGGCAGCCGCCGCGACCCTGCGCACCTCCGCGCGTAACCGTTCGTCTCGCACGAGTACGAGAGCCGGCGCGATCGGTAGGCCCGTGCTCGCTAGAGGTGGTGCGGTGCGCGCCGGAGGTGGGGAGTTGCCGCGAATCGGGGCGAGGTTCATACGACTCAGCGTGGCCGAATACCGAAGTTGTCAACACCCCGAAAACGCTGATTGTGGATAACTCGGGGGTGTGGAGAACTTTTACGTTCTGGCCCGGAATAGAGGACGGCCCCAGCCGGGGGGGAGGAGGCTGGGGCCGTCGGGTTCAGCCCCGGGGGGTCGGGCTGAACGCGCCTGGAACAAGTCCAGGTGCCAGCAATACTACACCCACACCCCGCGACGGGCGCAAGTAGCATTTGCCGACATTCTTCGGCGATTCGCCTCATCCGGCGTCCCCACGGCAAACCCTTTTCCATGGTCCGGGCAGCCGATCCTGCGGCGCGCGCGGCGGGTGCCTATTCTGTTGTCGTGACGCCAGAACGCGACCAGACCTCGCCCACGGAACCGACACTGGGCACGTCGGGCCGTGCCCCGGTGCCCGGCGGACGGGTCGCGGCGTTCTTCGATCTGGACAAAACAGTGATCGCGAAGTCGAGTGCGTTCGTGTTCAGCAAACCCTTCTACGCGCAGGGTCTGCTCAACCGCAGGGCCGTGTTGGAGAGCAGCTACGCACACTTTTTGTTCCTGCTTTCCGGCGCCGATCACGACCAGATGGAACGAATGCGGGCAAACCTGGCCAACATGGTCGCGGGCTGGGATGTGGAACAGGTCAAAAGCATTGTGGCCGAGACACTGCACGATCTGGTCGACCCGTTGATCTACGCCGAGGCAGCGGATCTGATCGCCGATCACAAGATTCGCGGCCACGATGTGGTGATCGTTTCCGCCTCCGGCGAGGAGATGGTCGGGCCGATCGCGGAAGCGCTGGGCGCTTCGCACACCGAGGCGACGCGGATGGTGGTCGAAGACGGCAAGTACACCGGCGACATCGAGTTCTACTGCTACGGCGAGGGCAAGGTCACCGCTATCGAAAAGCTGGCCGCCGAACAGGGTTACGACCTGTCGCGGTGCTACGCCTACTCCGACTCGGTGACCGACGTGCCGATGCTGAGCGTGGTCGGCCATCCGACCGCGGTCAACCCCGACCGCGGGTTGCGCAAGGAGGCCGCCACGCACGGTTGGCCGGTACTCACCTTCTCCAATCCGGTGTCACTGTGGTCGCGATTCCAGACACCGTCGACCACCACCGTCGCCGCGACGGCCGCCGTGGGACTGAGCGCGATCGTCGCGGGCACGATCAGCTACTGGCTGCTGCGCAAACGGCGCTGACCCGGAACGAGCACGAATCTCCGGGTGACACGCCGAATTCTGCGGGATTCAGTAATGCCCGCGAAACCCTTGATGCGAGTGCGGTCACAGTGTAAGAATGGAGTCACGGAAGGACGGAAGGCCAAGACGGAGCCGGAAGAGAAGGTTTCGCCTCCCATCCCACCTTCCCAGCACGGACGCCAGGCACCCACGCGCAGCGCGCCGCGACAAGGCCGAAACGGTTGTGGGCCTGCGAAATCCGAGCCGACGTCGGCGGAAGCCTCGCACAGGTTGCGGGGAAGAACCGGCGGGGCTGGGATTAACGCCGAGGCCACCGAACACAACCCACTCTGCACGCCTGGTAACCCGGTGTTCCGTGCTACGCGGGCGGTGAGGTCGAGCAATCGACAACGCCGCCCGTTTCGTGTGTGTCAGCCCGCGGCTGAGTCAGCGATCGAGTTCGCTTCGCGGGCACCGTCTTCCAATGCGCCGGAGCAGAACACGACCCAGCCGCCGACGCCCTCGATCGTGCCGAGGCCGAAGCCCGCGGCGGCGTCGAGGTAGGCCGGGTGGCGGCGCAGCCAGAAGACTTCGGGGACGCCGAGGCTGTGGGGGTCGAGGCCGCTGGCTACCGCTACCAGGCGGGAGGCGCCGCGGGCTACGACGCCGTCGGCGGTGCCGAAGGGGCGTAGCGACAGCAGTTCGCCGTGCACGATGGCCGCGATCACGGGGGCGGGGGCCTTGCTGGTGTGGATGGTTTGCGCGAGTAGGTCGAGGCGTTCGGCCACGCCGGGGGCGGAGCGGGGGCGGCCCAGGTCCTGTTCGTCGGTGACCAGGTCGGCGGCGGCGAGCAGGTGCAGGCGGGCCAGGGCCTGCAGGGGGGCACGTCGCCAGGTGCCGACGAGGTTGTTGAGGGCGTCGCCGTCGAGGGCCTGGCCCACCCGCAAGGCGCCGGCCAACACCGGGTCGGTGACCTGGCCGTCGGCGGGCAGCTCGGTGCTCGCGCCTTCGATGGCCGCGGAGGAACGAGCCGCACGCACGGCGGCTTCGGCGGCGGTGGTCGCCCAGCCGCGCCGGTTCGACTTGTGCCGGTGCACGGCCGCGAGCGCGTCGCGCGCCTTGTCGGCGGCTTCACGCACGCCGGGCAGGTCGACCAGGGGCTGCAGCGGATCAGTCACGGCAAGCAGGTTACCGCCCGGACAGCGCGGGCCCCACCGTCACATCCACCCCGAGCGCGCGCCACGCCTCCCCCGTGACGCGCGCCCCGACCTACCCCGTGAGCAACTCCCGACCAGGAATCGCCTCGAGCAACGCCCGCGTGTACTCCTCACGCGGCGACGCGAACACCTCGTCCGTCGTAGCCGCTTCCACCACCTTGCCCTCACGCATGACCAGCACATTGTCCGCGATCTGCCGGACAACAGCCAGGTCGTGGGTGATGAACAGGTACGTCAGGCCCAACTCCGCTTGCAGGTCGTTGAGCAGGGTCAGGATCTGGGCTTGGACCAGGACGTCCAGGGCCGAGACCGCCTCGTCGCAGACCACCATTTCCGGGGACAGTGCCAGCGCGCGGGCGATCGCCACGCGTTGGCGTTGACCGCCCGACAGCTCGTTGGGGTAGCGCCGCATCACCGAGGTGGGCAGCGAGACCTTGTCGAGCAGGTCGCGCACGGTCGCTTCCCGTTCGGCGGGTGTGCCGATCTTGTGGACCCGCAGCGGTTCCTCGATCGTGCGGAAGATCGAGTACATCGGATCCAGTGAACCGTAGGGGTTCTGGAAGATCGGCTGTACCCGGCGCCGGAAGGCGAAGGCGCCCTTGCTGTCCAGCTTCGCCACGTCTTTGCCGTCGAAGCAGACGCTGCCCGAGGTCGGTTCGAGCAGGCCCAGCGCCATCTGCGCGATGGTCGACTTGCCCGAGCCCGATTCGCCCACGATCGCGGTGGTGGTGCCGCGTTCGACCGTGAAACTCACGTCGTCCACGGCGATGAAGTCCGTGGACTGCCACGGCCGCTTGCCGCGAATCTTGAACGCCTTGGACAGGTTTCGCACATCCAACACGGTGTCGGACAGATCATCGGACGCCTGCTCCGCGACCTCGACCGCCGCAGCGCGCACCTGCGCCCGCTGCCGCGACGACGACATCCGCGAAGCCGCGAGCGACGGTGCGGAATTCACCAACTTCTTGGTGTACGCGTGCTGCGGATCGCGCAGAATCTGCAGCGCCGGACCGGATTCCACCACCTTGCCGCGATACATCACCACCAGGTGCTCGGCCCGTTCGGCGGCCAGACCCAGATCGTGGGTGATCAGCAGCACCGCGGTGCCCAGCTCGGTGGTGAGCTTTTCCAGATGCCCCAGGATCTGGCGCTGGACAGTCACGTCCAACGCCGAGGTCGGCTCGTCGGCGATCAGCAGTTTCGGCCTGCACGACAGCCCCATCGCGATCAGCGCACGCTGACGCATACCGCCGGAGAACTCGTGCGGGTACTGGTTCACGCGACGTTCGACATCGGACATGCCCGCCTCGGCGAGCAACTCCACCGACCGTTTGCGGGCCTCGGCGCCGGTGCAGACACCGTTGGCCACCAACGTTTCCCGGATCTGGAAGCCGATCTTCCACACCGGGTTCAGGTTCGACATCGGGTCCTGCGGAACCAGGCCGATGCCGTTGCCGCGAACCGCGACGATCTCCTTCTCCGACGCCGTGGTCAGGTCCTTGCCGTCGAACATGATCGAGCCGCCGGTCACCTTGCCGGTGCCGGGCAGCAGGTCGATGATCGCGTGCGCGGTCGTGGATTTGCCCGAACCGGACTCGCCCACGATCGCCACGGTCTGACCCGGGTAGACGGTCAGGTTCACGCCGCACACGGCGGGCACGTTCTTGCCGTCGGAGGTGAAACTGACGTCCAGGTCACGGATTTCGAGCAACGGTACGGATTTGTCGACAGTCATCGGGTGCGCTCCTTCGGATCGAGCGCGTCGCGCACCGCGTCACCGAGCAGGATGAAGCTCAGCACCGTGATGGCCAGCGCGGTCGCCGGATAGAACAGGATCGGCGAGGTTCGGATCTCGTTCTTGGCGCGACTGATGTCGGCGCCCCACGCCACGATGTCGGGCGGCAGACCGACGCCCAGGAACGACAGCGTCGCCTCGGTGACGATGAAGACACCGAGCCAGATCGTGGCGACCACGATCAGCGGACTCGCCGAGTTGGGCAGCACGTGCCGCATCAGCGTGCCGATCCGAGACACGCCCAATGCCTTTGCCGCGGTGACATATTCACCGTTCTTGGCTTCGATCACCGCACCACGGGTGATACGCGCGGCTTGCGGCCAGGTGAACGCGACCAGGATTCCGATCACGGTCATGATCCCCGCGGGCCGCAGCAGCTGCAGCAGCACGATCGCGGCCAACACCATCGGGATGGCGTAGAAGATCTCGGCGATACGCGACACGATCGTGTCGAGGAAGCCACCGTAGAAACCGGAGATCGCGCCCAGCAGACCGCCCACGATCAGGAACAGGAACGCCGATCCGATGCCGACCGTCACCGACGCTCGCGCGCCATAGATGGTGCGCGCGAACACATCACAGCCCTGCTTGTCGAAACCGAACGGGTGACCCTCACGCGGGCCGTCCATGCCGAACTCGCCGAAACACGCGCGCGGGTCCTGGCTGGTGAACAACGACGGCCACACCACCACGAGCATGACGAACGTGATCAGCACGACCGAGACCAGGAACACCGGGTTGCGGCGCAGCCTGCGCCACGCGTCGCCCCAGATGCTGGTCGGCGTGCCCTTGTCCACCACCCGGTCGGTGGCCAGCACCTCCACCTCGTCGGCGGCGGCTACGAAATGCTGTTGTTTGTCATGCATAACGAATCCTCGGGTCCAGCGCGGCGTAGAGCAGGTCGATGAGCAGGTTCATCAGCAGGAACAGCACCACCAACACCGTCACGAACGACACCACCGTGGGCGGTTCGCCGCGGATGATCGCCTGGTACATGGTGCCGCCGACGCCGGGAATGTTGAAGATGCCCTCGGTGACGATCGCGCCCGCCATCAGCGAGCCGAAATCGGCGCCGAGGAAGGTGACCACCGGGATCATCGAGTTGCGCAGAATGTGCACGTTCACCACCCGGCGGCGGCTGAGCCCCTTCGCGGTGGCGGTGCGCACGAAATCGGCGGACTTGTTCTCCGCCACCGAGTTTCGGGTCAATCGCAAGACATACGCGAAAGACAGCGAACCCAACACGAACGCGGGTACGATCAGCTCACCCAGACTGGCTTTGCCCGTGACGGTGACCGGGGCGATCCCCCACTTCACACCGAGCAGGAACTGCGCGAGATAGCCGACCACGAACACCGGCATCGCGATGATCACCAAACTCGCGATCAGCATGGTCGAATCGAACAGCTTGCCCTTGCGCAATCCCGCGATCAGACCGAACACGATCCCGAAGAAGCCCTCGATCAGCACCGCGAGAAACGCGAGCTTGATGGTGATCGGGAACGCGCGCACGAGTTCGTCACGCACCGGGCGCCCTGAGAACGAGGTGCCGAAGTCCAGTGTGAGAATGCCTTTCAGGTAATGCAGATATTGCATGATGAAAGGTTGATCGAGGTGGTAGCGCGCACGCAGCACCGCCTCGGCCGCCGGCGTGAGCTGTTTCTCGCCCGCCAGCGCCTTGATCGGGTCACCCGGAATCAGAAATACCATCGCGTAGATGAGTAGCGTCGCGCCCAGGAATACCGGGATCATCTGGAGCAGACGCCGAAGAATGTACCAAGCCATCATTTCCTCCGAAAACGAAAGGGGCCGAGTCACATTCGCGTGACTCGGCCCACTGTCGAGTTCTACTTCTCGATGTTCTCGAAGTCGAACAAGCCGTTCCAGCCGAGCTCGGCCTTGCTGACCTTGTCGGAGATGCCCGCGGCGGCGACATAGTCGAACACCGGGATGTCGACCATTTCCTTCAGCATGATCGTCTGAGCCTGCTCGATCAGCTTGTAGGAAGCCTCGTTCGTCGGCGCGGCCAGCGCGGCGTCGAAGAGACGGTCGACCTCAGGGTTGTTGAAGTTGACGTTGTTGGTCTCGGAGTAGCTGTAGTACTGCGATCCGAGGAACTGCATCATCGTCGGGTAGTCACCCTGCCAGCCGTAACGGAAAGCGGTGCCGATGGTTTCGTCGGTGACCGCGTCACGGATGTTCTTGAACGTGGGCATCGGGTTGGCGACCGCGTCGATACCCAGCGTGTTCTTCACACTGTTGGCCACAGCCTCGACCCAGGCCTGGTGGCCGCCGTCGCTGTTGTAGGTGATCGAGTACTTGCTACCCGCCCACGGCGAGATCGCGTCGGCCTGTGCCCACAGCTTCTTGGCTTCTTCGGGGTTGTAGTCCAGCCATTCCGAACCCGGCAGCTTGGCGTTGAAGCCAGGCAGCGTGGACGCGGTGAAGTCCTTGGCCGGGTTGCGCAGACCGTTGAAGATCTTGTCCGCGATCTGCGGGCGGTTGATGGCCATCGAGATGGCCTTGCGCCGCAGAATGCCTTCTTCGCCGGCGAAGTGCGGCACGTTGGTCTGGATACCGATGTGCTGGTTCTGCGCGGTCGGCTTGGTGATCGCGCGGTCGCCCAGATCGCTCTTGTAACTGGTGAGCGCACTGTCGGGAATGGTGTCCAGCGCGTCGAGGTTACCGGCCTGCAGATCCGCGTACGCGGTGTCGTAGGACTGGTACATCACGAAACTGATGCCCTTGTTCTTGGGCTTGCGGTTACCGGGGTAATCCGGGTTGGGCGTCAGATCGATCTTGACGTTGTGTTCCCACGTCTGGAATGCGTAGGGGCCGTTGCCGATCGGCTTCTCACCGAACGCCTTCATATCCTTGAATGCCGCCTCGGGCAGCGGATAGAACGGCGTGTAACCCAGGGCGCTCTCGAAGTCGATCGAGGGTGCCTTGAGGTCGACGGTGAAGGTGCGATCGTCGACGACCTTCAGGCCCGACATCGTCTTGGCCGTCGGCTTCTCGGCGCTGACTTCGTCGAACCCGGCAATGGGGCTGTACGCGTAGCTCTGCAGCTGCGCGTTGTCGGCCAGTGCGCCGTAGTTCCACGCGTCGACGAAGGACTTCGACGTCACCGTGGTGCCGTCGGTGAACTTCCAGTTCGGCTTGATGGTGATCTTGTACGACTTGCGATCGGTCGTCTCGATCTTCTCGGCCATCTCGTCGTGGGCTTCGCCGTTGGCGTCGTAGTACTTCAGCCCGGCGAACAAACGGTCGACAACTCGTCCGCCCATGTTCTCGTTGGTATTACTGGGTACCAACGGGTTCTGCGGCTCGCCCGCATTCGTGGTGACGATGCTGGAATCAGCACTGTCATCGGACGAGCACGCGGTAAGACTGAGGCTCGTGGCCGCCAGTCCCGCCGCAACCAGCGCGGTCGCTCTGATGAATCTCAACGCTCTCTCCCGGTTCAATTCCGTGGCTAACGGTCGGAGGTTAGCGGCTCGCGGCCGATTTATCACCATTCCGAGCCATTTTCACTTCACATGTATCAATACGGTTACTCGGTGGAAACGCAGGAAAAAATGCCGAGCCCCTCATGCTCGGCAGGAAAAATATGAACAAAAGTCGGAACCATCAGCTGAACGGTTGACTGAAAACGATAGCCCGCGACCGCCCGGTTTGTCCGGGAAGTCATCGGATGAACTAGCCCTATTGACCGCGCGGGAAACCTGGCCGATACAACTGCGCGACCCCGCCCGCCCGTGTTGACTACTGTCGATACCGCTGGGCCACACCCGGCGACCGACCCGACCGCACCAGGCATGTGAGGCAGAATCAACATGACCGAAACCGCTGCAGGCCACCAGGACTCGTATCCGCCCAGCGCGGAGTTCACCGCCGCCGCCAATGCCGATGCCGCCCTCTACGCGCGTGCCGAGACCGACCGAGACGGCTTCTGGGCCGAGCAGGCCAACCGGCTGCACTGGCACACACCCTTCACCCAGGTGCTGGACTGGACCGACGCTCCGGTCGCGCGCTGGTTCGCCGACGGCGAGCTCAACGTGGCCTACAACTGCGTGGACCGACACGTCATCGACGGGCACGGCGAACAGGTCGCCATCCACTGGGAAGGCGAACCGGGCGACTCCCGCGACATCACCTACCGCGAACTGCTCGCCGAGGTCTCCCAGGCCGCCAACTTCCTGACCGAACTCGGACTGGAAGCAGGCGATCGCGTCGCCATCTACATGCCGATGGTGCCCGAGGCGATCGTGTCGATGCTGGCGTGCGCGCGGCTGGGCCTGACGCACTCGGTCGTGTTCGCCGGATTCTCGCCCAGCGCGCTGCGACAGCGGGTCGACGACGCCGAGGCGCGGTTGATCATCACCACCGACGGGCAGTGGCGGCGTGGCAAGCCCGCACCGTTGAAGGACGCCGTCGACGAGGCGCTGGGTTCGGACCCGTCCTCGGTGGAGCACGTGCTGGTGGTGCGCCGGGTCGGGACCGAGGTGCCCTGGACCGAAGGTCGCGACCTGTGGTGGCACGAAACCGTGTCTGCTGCTTCACCTTCGCATGAGGCACAGCCGTTTCCGGCCGAGCACCCGCTGTTCATCCTCTACACCTCCGGGACCACCGGGAAGCCCAAGGGGATTCTGCACACGACCGGCGGGTACCTCACGCAGGTCGCGTACACGCACCACAATGTCTTCGATCATCAAGCAGGACAAGACGTTTACTGGTGCACCGCCGACATCGGGTGGGTCACCGGGCACAGCTATATCGTCTACGGGCCGCTGGCCAACCGGGCCACCCAGGTCGTGTACGAGGGCACGCCCAACTCCCCCAACGAGCACCGCCACTTCGAGATCATCGAAAAATACGGCGTCACAATCTATTACACCGCTCCCACCCTGATTCGCACGTTCATGAAGTGGGGGCGCGAGATCCCCGACGCGCACGATCTGAGCACCTTACGACTGCTGGGTTCGGTCGGCGAACCGATCAATCCCGAAGCATGGCGCTGGTATCGAGAAGTGTTCGGCGCCAACGCGACTCCCATCGTGGACACCTGGTGGCAGACCGAGACCGGCGCCATCATGATCTCGCCGCTGCCCGGCGTCACCGCCACCAAACCCGGCGCCGCCATGGGACCGCTGCCCGGCATCTCCGCCACCGTCGTCGACGAAGAGGGCAACCCGGTTCAGCTGGGCGAGACCGAGGCCAACGGGTACCTCGTGCTCGACAAGCCGTGGCCGTCGATGCTGCGCGGCATCTGGGGCGATATGGACCGCTACCGGTCCACCTACTGGGAGCGCTACGCCGAACAGGGGTGGTACTTCGCCGGGGACGGCGCCAAACTCGACGCCGACGGCGACCTGTGGGTGCTCGGGCGGGTCGACGACGTGATGAACGTGTCGGGTCACCGGATCTCCACCGCGGAGGTCGAGTCCGCGCTGGTCGGGCATCCGGCCGTGGCCGAAGCCGCGGTCGTGGGCGCCAGCGACGACACCACCGGGCAGGGGATCGTCGCGTTCGTCATCCTCACCGGGTCGGCCGTGCGGGGCGACGACCTGGTCGGTGAGCTGAAGGCGGCGGTGTCCAAGGAGATCAGCCCGATCGCGCGGCCCCGCGAGATCCATATCGTGCCCGAGCTGCCCAAGACGCGCAGCGGCAAGATCATGCGCAGGCTGTTGCGCGATATCGCCGAGGGACGCGAGCTCGGCGACACCTCCACCCTGGTCGATCCGGGCGTATTCGAGGCCATCCGCGCGGGTAACAACTGACCGACCCCGGACGGCGGCAACGCGCTGTGGCCGTCCGGGTCCGTTAGGCTCATGACTTCAGGTGTGCCGGGAAGTCTGGTCGGCGTGCGGTCGTGAATCCGGGAAGCCGGACAGCGGCCGCGACCCCGTCGACCTCTGCCGAAAGGCTTGCCCTTGATCACGCGCGTCCGCTCCGAGCTCACCCGCTACCTTCGCACCGAGACCGTCGGCGGTGCGCTGCTGCTCGTGGCCGCTGCCGTGGCCCTGATCTGGGTGAACTCGCCATGGGGTGCCAGCTATCAAACGCTGATCGACACCCACCCCGCCATCCCCCCGCTGCACCTGGACCTCACGCTTGCCGACTGGTCCAAGGACGGGCTGCTCGCGATCTTCTTCTTCGTCGCCGGGCTCGAACTCAAACGTGAATTCGCCGTGGGCGAGCTGGCCGACCCGAAACGGGCCGCGCTGCCGATCATCGCCGCGGTCGGTGGCGTGGTCACCCCCGCCGCGATCGCGCTGGTGGTCGGCCACGGCGTGCCCGGCATGGAGAACGGCTGGGCCATCCCGGTGGCCACCGACATCGCGTTCGCCCTGGCCATCCTCGCGATGACCGGCTCCCGCATCCCCACCAGCGCGCGGGTGTTCCTGCTCAGCCTGGCCGTGGTCGACGATCTGCTGGCCATCGTGCTCATCGCGGTGCTGTTCACCGCCTCGCTGTCGCTGCTGTGGCTGGCCGCCGCCATCGCCTGCTGCGCGGCATGGGCGCTGGCGCAGAAGTTCCGGCTGCACACGCCGCTGTTCTACATTCCGGTCGCGCTGATCTGCTGGTACGCGCTGCACGAGGCGGGCATCCACCCCACGCTGGCCGGTGTCGCGCTCGGCCTGCTCACTCGCGTGCGCAAGGATCCGGGCGAGAAAACCGCGCCCGCCACCCACCTCGAGCATGTGGTGCAACCGATCTCGGCCGGATTCTGCGTGCCGGTGTTCGCGCTGTTCGCCTCGGGGGTGCCGCTCAACAGCGACGTGTTCGGCTCGCTGTTCACCGACCGGCTGGCCCTGGCGATCATCCTCGGTCTGCTGCTGGGCAAAACCATCGGAATCTTCGGCGTGAGCTGGGTCGCGATCCGGCTCGGCGTGGCGAAACGCCCAGCGGGACTGGAGTATCGCGACATGTTCGCCCTGTCGGTACTGGGCGCGATCGGGTTCACCGTTAGCCTGCTCGTGGCGGAACTCGCGCTCGCCGACGTAGGCACCGAGGCCATCGATCTTGCGAAGGCCGCCGTTCTGGTGACCTCGATGGCAGCATCGCTGATCGGATCGGCGCTACTGTTGCGCCGAGGACGTGTGCACTCCGCGCGCCGTGATGCAGACCAGTTACCACAGGGAGAAGGGTCGACGAAGTGAGTTACACCCAAGGCGGAAATGACGGTCGGACGGTCACTTCGATCCCGTTGACCGACGCCAATCCGCCCGGATCGGCCAGCATCGGCAGCCTCGTGCGCGACGCCACCGAACAGATGTCGACGCTGGTGCGCGCCGAAGTGGCACTGGCCAAGGCCGAAGTCACCGGCGAGATCAAGAAGGGGCTCACCGGCAGCGTCTTCTTCATCCTCGCGCTGGTGGTGCTGCTGTTCAGCTCGTTCTTCTTCTTCTTCTTCATCGCCGAACTGCTCGACGTATGGCTGGCCCGCTGGGCCGCGTTCCTGATCGTGTTCGTGCTGATGGTGCTCGCCACCGTGGGCCTGGCGCTGCTGGGCTGGCTCAAGGTACGCAAGGTGCGCGCGCCGGAGAAGACGATCGGCTCGCTCAAGCAGACCGCCGAGGTGCTGCCCGCGGCGTTCGCACACCGCGACAGCGCGCACACACCCCACGCATCGTTGGAGAAGTCCAGTAACCGTTGACGCGCCCGGCGGGCCCGGTCGCGACAGCCGGACCCGCCCACTAGGCTCGATCGGCGTGTCGTCCAACTCATTCCCGGATCCCTCCAGCGTCCGCTTCGACGGACCGTGGACCCACCGGGACGTGCACGCCAACGGAATCCGCTTCCACATCGTCGAAGCCGACGGTCCCGACCGCGCGCACGCCCCCCTGGTGCTGCTGCTGCACGGCTTCGCCGACTTCTGGTGGTCGTGGCGGCATCAGCTGACCGCCCTGGCCGACCACGGATATCGCACCGTCGCGGTCGACCTGCGCGGGTACGGCGATACCGACAAACCACCGCGCGGCTACGACGGATGGACCCTCGCGGGTGACATCGCCGGGCTGATCCGCGCGCTGGGCCACACGCAGGCCACTCTCGTCGGTCACGCCGAAGGTGGGCTGGTCTGCTGGGCTACCGCGGTGTTGCACCCGCGACTGGTTCGCTCGATCGCGCTGGTCAGTTCGCCGCATCCCGCTGCTTTGAAAAGTGCTGTGTTGCGGGATCCGGCGCAGCGGGCGGCGTGGCTGCCGGAGTTCCTGCGGTACCAGCTGCCGCGGTACCCCGAGAACCTGCTCACGCGGCGTGGTGGGGCCGAAGTGGAGCGGTTGCTGCACGGTCGGGTCGGTGAATCATGGTCGGGCAGTGCGGAATTCGTCGAGACTGCCTCGCGGATGCGGGATGCCATCCGGATTCCGGGGGCCGCGCACAGTGCGTTGGAGTATCAGCGGTGGGCGTTCCGTAGTCAGTGGCGGCCTGATGGCAAGCGGTTCATGGCGACTATGCGGACGCCGATCGATATACCGGTGGTGATGTTGCGGGGGGAGCAGGATGATTATCTGCTCGATGCGACGTTTCAGCGGGGGGAGGCGTTGTCGCCGAACCGGACGTTGGTGTCGATTCCGCGGGCTGGGCATTATGCGCATCAGGAGAATCCGAGCAGGGTCAATGAGGTGTTGACTACGCGGTGGCGGGAGCAGAACGGGTCGCCGCATGATGATTTGGTTTCGCCCTGAGCCACCACCTTTTCGGTTCGGGTAGCCACCAGGAAGTCCCTACCAAAGGGCCCCGCCCTGATCTGGACTGACCGGAGGGTGCGACGAAGGAGCACCCGCAGGGAGGGAAGATCAGGGCCCCCCGGGGCCCGCTCGAGCGCGCCAGCGCTCCAAAAACTCAGCTCAGGACGCAGGCTCCGGTGTCTACGGGGGTGGTGCTGGGGGTGGCTGCGGCTAGTTCTGAGGCGACCTCGTTGAGGGTCAGGACGTAGCCGGTGTCGTCGTCGGTTACTGCGGCGCCGAAGACTACGCCTAGGAGTTGGCCTTCGGTGTCTACCAGGGGGCCGCCGGAGTTGCCTGCGCGGACTTGGCCTCGGACGGTGTAGACCTCGCGCTCTACGGTGCCGTCGCGGTGGATGGTGGGGCCGGTGAGGTCAAGGGTTTCGCGGACTCGGGCGGCGCTGGCGGTGTACGGGCCGCCGCCGGGGTAGCCGAGGACGATCGCGCTCTCGCCGGAGCTGGCGGGCTCGGGGGCTTGGGGGAGGACGGGGGCGGTCAGGCCGGGCACGCTCAGGATCGCGATGTCCTTGGAGGGGTCGAACAGCACGACGGTGGCGTTGAGGGCGCCGCGGGCGGTATCGACCGCTACCGCGTTGGTGCCTGCCACGACGTGGGCGTTGGTCATCACGCGTTCGGGGGCCACGACGAAACCCGAACCTTCCAGCGCGCGCTGGCAACTGGGGGCGGTGCCGCGGATGCGCAGCACGCTGGGTTGCAGCGAAGCGGCGACGGGGCTGGCCAGCACGCTGGGGTCAGGGGGTTCGACCGCTGCGATCGGCGCGCGACCGAAGGGGCCGATCACATCCGGGAGTCCGGAGGTGTCCAGCAGTCGGGAGAACTCGTTGGGGACCTTGCGTAACCAGTCCGGTGCCACCGAGTTGACGTCGGCGAGCACCTTCGAACCGTTGATCGCGGCGGCCACGGCCGGTTGGGACGCGGTGGCCAGCGGCAGCGCGAGCAGCCAGGCCGCGACCAGCACGGTCACCGCCTGCAGCACCGCGCCCACGACACTGTCGACACTGCGCGCGACCGGCTGGCGGATGCCCGTGCGCGCGGCTCGGCCCAGCACCATGCCCGCGACCTCGCCGATGATCACCAGCAGCACGATCAGCAGGATGCCGCCCAGCACCCGGCTGCGACCCTCGCTGAGATGCTTCAGGATGTGCGGTGCGATCAGAATGCCCGCGACCGCGCCCAGCGCGACACCGAAGAACGCCAGCGCCGACGCCACCGCACCCTGCCGCCAGCCGGTGGACGCCGCGACCAGTGCGATCAGCACCACCGCGATGTCCAGCCACACCGACGGGGTCACAGCGTCATTCCGACCGCAGCCAGCGAGCTCTCCAGGTCACGCACGTCGCCCCGATCCCAATCTTGTTCCCACCCAGCTGATTTGATGATGCCGGCGAGAATACCGCCGGTGAGGCCCCAGACCAGCATCCCATCGACTTGGAACGCGGGGCTCTGGTAGCCGAGACTGCCACGGACCATGAATCTGTGTGCCGGATCGAGCAATTCGGCCAGCGGAACACGCACGACACGCTCGGTTTCGCCCTGATCGACCACGCGCACCGCGGTGGGTGCCCGCCAGTAGCCGAGCACCGGGGTGACATCGAATTTCGACGGCGGAACGAACAGCTTCGGCAGCACGGCAAACGGTGCGACACCGGCGGGGTCCAGACCCGTCTCCTCGACGGCCTCGCGCAGTGCGGTGCCGATCGGACCGCCGTCGCCGGGATCCGCGGCGCCACCGGGGAACGCGATCTGGCCGCCGTGTTGGCGCATGGTCGAAGCACGTTGGGTGAGCAGCACATCGGCGTCGGCGGGCAGGCCACCCGGCGCGGACTCGTCGGGGTCGGGCGAGCCGCCGAACAGCACGAGCACCGCGGCCTGGCGTGGTTTGCCCGTCAGCGACATGGCCCGGCGCAGGGCGCGGGACTTGGCGAGCGTGTCGTCGGCGTCGGGGCCGCCCGCCCGGATCGCGGTGCGCAACCAGGGCGGAATGCCGGAATCGTCGAGCTTGCCTACCTCGTTCACGCCATCGCCTTCGATCCGCACGCCACCATCACGTCCTCTGTCATACCGTGACCCCGAGCTTCGCGGCTACCGTATCCGCGATGTCGGCCACGTCGGCGAAAGTTCGCACTTCCACACTCGCGATGCTGCCGTCGGCCCGCACGAGCACCGAAATGGGCAGCACGGCAGGTGCACCGACCGCGCTGCGCACCGCGGCTTGCGCGTCTTCGACACCGGGCAGGGTGATGCCGAGGCCGCTCAAGCGTGACAACGCCTTCGCCTCGTCGGGATCGCTGTGCACGGTCATGACGGTCAGCGCCGAGCCCGCCCGCTGGGCGAATTCCTGCAGATGCGGAAGTTCCACGGCGCAGGGGCCACACCAGTAGGCCCACAGGTTCAGCAGCGCGGGCTTTCCGGCCAGCGCCGCCGCGAGGTCCACCGGCTGTCCATCAGCCAGGCAGGTCAGCTGGATTCCAGCCAGCGGCCCCGATCCAGCCGACCGCAATCCCGTCTCGGTCGCCCGCGGTCCGGATTCGTTCGCCCGCGGTCCGGGCTCGGTCGCCTGCGGTGCGGATCCAGCCGCTCCCGTTCCCGGGTCGGACGCCGCCGGTCCTGGACACGCCGACAACCCAGCAGCCGCACGCTCCTCCGCCGACACGCCCGAGGGCTGTCGCGAAGTCTGCGAAACCACCCCCGTGTTCCCCGTCCCCTCCCGCGGCCACAACGCCACCGTCGCCGCCAACACCACGATCACCGCGGCCAGCACCCACCGCACCGCAGGCCTTCGCAGAAGTTCGCTCACAGGCCGACCATCTTCAGCAGATGTTCGCGCTCGGGCCCCTTCACCAACTCCGCGGCCACCGCCGGATCGGTGGGACCGAGCCCGAACGACGGGCAGTCGTTAGCCAGCGCGCACGCACCGCAGGCCGGCTTGCGGGCATGGCACACGCGGCGACCCTGGAAGATCACCCGGTGCGAGAGCATCGTCCAGTCCTTGCGCTCGAACAGCTCCCCTACCGCGTGCTCGACCTTGACCGGATCTTCCTCGTCGGTCCACTTCCAACGGCGCACCAAGCGGCCGAAATGGGTGTCGACGGTGATGCCGGGAACGTCGAAGGCGTTGCCGAGGATGACGTTGGCTGTCTTGCGCCCGATCCCGGGCAATTTCACCAATTCGTCCAGGGTGTGAGGCAATTCACCGTCATATTTTTCGACCAGGGCCTGACCCAGGCCGATCAGGGAGCTGGTCTTGTTCCGGTAGAAGCCGGTAGCCCTGATGTATTCCTCCAGCTCCACCCGGTTGGCCTGGGCGTAGTCGTGCGCGCCGCGGTACTTGGCGAACAGGGCCGGAGTGGTGAGGTTCACCCGCACATCGGTGCACTGGGCGGACAGGATCGTGGCTACGGCCAGTTCCAGCGGAGTGGTGAAGTCGAGCTCGCAGTGCGCACCGGGGAACGCCTCGGCCAGCGTGCGGTTCATCCGGCGGGCGCGCCGGACCAGACCGATCCGCGTTTCCCCAGCTATCGCACGATTCTTCCGCTTGCGGGCAGCGGTGATCCCGGTGGGAACCGCGGTCGAATCGGCATCGCCTGCGGCGGCGGGGGCAGGGGAAACAGGCACCGCTTCACCATACGGAACCACTCCGACAACATTGCCTCGCCAGATTGCCCGCTGTGTTCCATCTGAGACCTGGACCGTGTTTACTGCCAGACATGCAAGGACTCGCTGTGGTGCTCTTCCCAGTGCTGTTGATGCTGTTCGCGCTGGGGATGGAGCGGGTCGAGAATCGGCTCAGAAAGCTTCTCGAACCCGACGAAGAGGTTCAAAAGTACCTGGACAGCGCCAGCAACGCCGAAGTGAAAGAGCTGACGAAGCTCGGCCTGCCCGCCGCTGTGGCGCGCGTGCGCAAGCGCCGTACCCAAAACTCGGATCTGGATGTAGCAAAGGCGAGCTGACCAGCCGATTCACACTGTGCGCACATCGCGCAATCCACTCTTTACGTGGTGTCTGTCACTGTGGTGCCGGAATCCCGCGTAGACTGCGCGGTTGGTCGATTCGCTCGACCAGGTTCGCAAGCCATATCCCATAAGGAGCACATTCGTGGACGAGGCCCTCGCCAGAGCAGGCATCTTCCAAGGCGTCGAGCCCACCGCGGTGGCCGCGCTCGCCAAGCAGTTGCAGCCGGTGGATTTTCCGCGCGGGCACGTCATCTTCAACGAGGGCGAACCCGGCGATCGGCTGTACATCATCACGACGGGCAAGGTGAAGATCGGCCGACGGTCCCCGGACGGCAGGGAGAACCTGCTGACCATCATGGGTCCGTCCGACATGTTCGGTGAACTGTCGATCTTCGACCCGGGCCCGCGTACCTCGACCGCCACCACGGTCACCGAGGTCCGCGCCGTGACGATGGATCGCGACGCACTCAAGTCGTGGATCGATCAGCGCCCCGAGATCGCTGAGCAACTGCTGCGCGTGCTGGCACGACGCCTTCGCCGCACCAACAACAACCTCGCCGACCTGATCTTCACCGACGTGCCCGGTCGCGTCGCGAAGGCACTGCTGCAGCTCGCGCAGCGGTTCGGCACCCAGGAAGCGGGCGCGCTGCGCGTGACCCACGACCTGACCCAGGAGGAGATCGCCCAGCTGGTCGGTGCTTCCCGGGAAACCGTCAACAAGGCGCTGGCCGACTTCGCACATCGCGGATGGCTGCGCCTCGAGGGCAAGAGCGTGCTGATCTCGGATTCCGAGCGTCTGGCACGTCGCGCCCGCTGACGTAGAACTGCTGCCGTCCCGGTACGACGGGACCGCGCATGCGTGTGGGCTCACGAGGAGAGGGCCTCGTCCACACCGTCGCGGTTTCGTCGTGCCGGGACGTCTGCGTTTCACGCACAACTCGATCGCCGACAAGTTGCGTCGGCGATCGAGCAGTGGTCAGTGTTGTTCGGCCCGCAGGTATTCCAGCTGCGCCTGCACCGAACTTCGCGCGATCGGCCACAACCGCTTGTCCACATCGGCGTACACCTTGCGGACCACCGCGAAAGCGCCTGCGTCAGGCCCTAATTCGACGAGCGCGGCCCTGACCTGATCCAGTCGCTCACGGCGGTGATCGAGGTAGTACTGCACGACCGGCGCGGCATCGGGATGGTCGGGTCCGTGCGCGGGCAGCAACGCCTTGCCCGCGCCGACTTCACGCAGTTTTTCCAGTGACGCGAAGAACCCGGCCAGCGCACCCGGCGCGGATTCGAGCACCGTGGTGCCCTGCCCGAGAACCGTGTCGCCGGTGAGGACCGCGTCGTCCAGCAGCAGGCTCACCGAATCGGACGTGTGACCGGGCGTGCCCAGCACGGTGATCCGCAGGCCGGCGGCCTCGATGATCTCGCCGTCGACCAACGGCACGACATCACCGCGCAGGTACTTCGGATCGGCCGAACGCACCGGCGTCCCGGTGGCTTTCACCAGGTGATCGATACCGCCGGTGTGATCGGGATGGTGATGGGTGATCAGGGTCAACGCGATCCGACCGCCGGTGGCTTCGACGATGTCGGCGGTGTGTTTCTTGTCCTTGGGTCCCGGATCCACGACCACGAAAGAGTCGCTGTCGGGGCCGCGTAGCAGCCAGGTGTTGGTGCCGTCGAGCGTCATCTGACCGGGGTTGTCGGCCAGAAGTACGGACGCCGTCGGGGTGACCTGACGAACATGGCTGTACGCGGGATGTTCCAGTGCCATAGCGGCTGCCTAACCGACCTCGACGATCAATTCCACCTCGACGGGGGTGTTCTTCGGCAGTTCGGAGACGCCGACGGCCGAGCGCGCGTGCACGCCCGCCTCGCCGAACACCTCACCGAGGAACTCCGACGCACCGTTGATCACGATCGGCTGATCGTTGAATCCCGGTGCCGAGGCGACGAATCCGACGACCTTCACGATCCGAACCACCTGATCCAGGCCGACCAGATCGTGCACCGCCGCCAACGCGTTCAGCGCACACAGTCGAGCCGCCTCCTTGGCCTGCTCGACATCCACCTCGGCGCCGACCTTGCCCACCGACGCCAGTTCACCGTCGACGAAGGGCAGTTGGCCCGACGTGTACACCAGCGAACCGGTGCGCACCGCCGGGACGTAGGCCGCCACAGGCGCGGCGACCGGCGGCAGCGTGACACCGAGCCGGTCCAACGCGTCCTTCCACGCGGTGGCCACGGCTACTTCTGCCGCTTCAGGTAGGCGACGTGCTGTTCGCCGGTCGGGCCGGGCAGCACCGAAACCAGTTCCCAGCCGTCGGACCCCCACTGATCGAGGATCTGCTTTGTCGCGTGCGTCAACAGCGGCACGGTCGCGTACTCCCACAGGGTGACTTCACTCATGGTGTGAGTTTAGGGCTCACCCCGAACGTCACGGCGAAACGGGTTATAGGCTCGGCGACGTGGGAGCACCAACAGCAGAGCCGGTTTCGTCGGTTCCCGAACCGTCGACCGGATGGCCTCAACGCGCGGCCAAGGCACGCTTGCATTACGTGACCGGCAAGGGAGGCACCGGCAAGTCGACCGTTTCGGCCGCACTCGCGCTGGCGCTGGCCGCCGGGGGACGCAAGGTCTTGCTGGTCGAAGTCGAAAGCCGCCAGTCCATCGCGCAGTTGTTCGACCGGCCGCCGTTGCCGCCCACCGAGACCCATATCGCCAGCGCCGACGGCGGCGGTGAGGTCACCGCGCTCGCGTTGGACATCGAGTACGCGTTCCTCGAGTACCTCGACATGTTCTACAACCTGGGGTTCGCGGGTCGCGCGATGCGCCGGATGGGCGCGATCGAGTTCGTCACCACCATCGCACCCGGTCTGCGGGACGTGATCCTCACGGGCAAGATCAAAGAATGCGTGGTCCGCACCGGCAAGGACGGCAAGCCCACCTATGACGACATCGTCGTGGACGCCCCGCCGACGGGCCGGATCGCCAGCTTCCTGGACGTGACCTCGGCCATGGCCGAGATCGCCAAGGGCGGTCCGATCGCCTCGCAGGCCGAGGGTGTGTCCAAGCTGCTGCACTCGGATCAGACGATGATCCACCTGGTGACGCTGCTCGAGGCGCTGCCGGTGCAGGAGACCGCCGACGCGATCGCCGAACTGACCGCGAACGACCTGCGGGTCGGCACGGTGATCGTCAACCGGGCGGCCACCGCCGAACTCACCCCGTCGCAGCGCGACGCGGCCGTGGCAGGCGAGCTGGACACCACCGCCATCGCCGCCGGCCTGACCAAGGCCGGAATCACCGTGTCGGAATCGGATTTCGACGGCCTGATCGCCGAAACGGTCGACCACGCGATCGTCCTGACCGCACAGAACGCCAGTGCCGTCGAACTGGCCGGCATCGATGTCCCCCAGTTGTCGCTGCCCGCGTTGAGCGAGGGCATGGACCTGGGTGGCCTCTACGAACTGGCCGAACAGCTATCCGCGCAGGGAGTCCGATGAGCGAGCACGTGTCCACCCCGCCGCTGCTGGACGTCGCGCAGATCATCGCCGATCCCACCGCGAAGGTGATCGTGTGCTGCGGGTCGGGCGGGGTCGGCAAGACCACCACCGCCGCCTCGATCGCGTTGCGCGCGGCGGAATCGGGCCGCAAGGTCGTGGTGCTGACCATCGACCCCGCGCGCAGGCTGGCGCAGTCGCTGGGCGTTGCCGAGCTGGACAACACTCCGCAGCGCGTGGATCTGGGCCCCGAGGTGCCCGGTGAGCTGCACGCGATGATGCTGAACATGCGCCGCACCTTCGACGACATGGTGCTCGAGCACACCAGCGCCGACAAGGCCGAGCAGATCTTCGCCAATCCGATCTATCAGACGGTGGCGTCGTCGTTCGGTGGCACGCAGGAATACATGGCGATGGAGAAGCTGGGGCAGCTGGCCGCGCGCAAGGAGTGGGACCTGATCGTGGTCGACACACCGCCCTCGCGCAACGCGCTGGACTTCCTCGACGCGCCCAAGCGCCTCGGCACGTTTCTCAACGGCAAGATGATCCGGCTGATCATGGCGCCCGGTCGTGGCGTGGGCCGGATCGTCACCGGGGCGATGAGCCTGGCGATGCGTGGAGTGTCGACCATCGTCGGTGGGCAGATGCTCAAGGACGCCTCGACGTTCCTGCAGTCGCTGGAATCGCTGTTCGGCGGGTTCCAGGACCGCGCGCAGCGCACGTTCGCGATGCTGTCCACGCCGGGCACGCACTTCCTGGTGGTCGCCGCGCCGGAACCGGACGCACTGCGCGAGGCGTCGTTCTTCGTGGACCGGCTGTCGACGGAGAACATGCCGCTGGCCGGGCTGGTGCTCAACCGCACGCACCCCGCGCTGTCGGGGCTGTCCGGCGATCACGCGCAGACCGCCGCGGACCAGCTGGCCGATGCCGACCCGCTGACCGCCGCGGTGCTGCGCATCCACGCCGACCGGGTCGCCACCGCCACGCGCGAGCGGCACCTGCTGCATCGCTTCACCGGCGCGCATCCTCGGGTGAAGATCGTCTCGGTGACCGCGCTGCCCTTCGAGGTCTCGGACCTGGAAGCACTGCGCGCGGTCGGCGATCAGCTGACCGGTACCCCGGCCTCGGCCTGATCGCTGCGGCCACAGCCCGATCGATTCAGACAATTCGGCTATAGCTCGCACTCGAAGCAACACCGGCCAACGGCGCCGATTCCGCAAACCACGCGGTCTCGGCGCCGTTGTGATAACAGTCCGGTATCGACCTGCTAGATCGCTACCTGATGCTGGCGCTGGGCGTTGAAGAATTCAGACCAGGACGTCACGTCCGGATGTTGTTTCAGCAGCGCACGCCGCTGCCGCTCGGTCATCCCGCCCCACACGCCGAACTCGACCCGGTTGTCGAGAGCGTCGGCACCACACTGCATCAGCACCGGGCAATGACGGCAGATGGTTGCCGCCTTGCGCTGTGCCGCACCGCGAACGAACAGCTGATCAGGGTCCACTTCCTTGCATCGCGCCTGGGCAACCCAAGCGATCCTTGCCTCGGCCTGCTCTACATCCAGTCGGGCGATGGGGGTTGTGATGTGCATTTGATGTGCCCCTTTGCAGTCCGAACACCGTTGTGCGGCGCTCCAGAATCGCGAGCGCGGATCACAGCAACCCAACTACCGCTGCGGTCCGCACCACATTCCACTTTGAGTGTTAGCTCTATCACACTGGGTACTCAATCTAGGTAAAGGTATGGCGATTGCGCAAGACCGCCCCCCGATTTTTTGGTACGACCGTCCCTTCAAATCGGGCCAGAACCGCGCAGTAGTGCTGATCACCGGCGTGGCCGGTCGCGACACGCCGATGTGATCATTTTGTTGACACGCCCGAGCAACCCCCTCGGCATCGGCCGGACATGCGACCTCGAGCAGCACACCCATGAACCTGTCGACCCCACCCTCTAGTCTGGGATCGTGCCGATCACTCAAACGCTCGCGAGGCTGGCCGGCAGCTGCGCGCTGGCCGCCGTGCTTGTCGCTGGGCTGTTGTTCCCCTTGGCCGGTGGATTCGGGTTCATCTCCAACCGCGCCGCCGATGCCGTCGACAACGTGTCCGCCGAACTGGTGGAAGGCACGGTCCCCGCCGTGTCGACCATGGTCGACGCGAACGGGTCGCCGCTGGCGTGGTTGTACGAGCAACGCCGCTTCGAAGTGCCGAGCGAAAAGATCTCCAACAACATGAAGTTGGCGATCGTGTCCATCGAGGACAAACGCTTCGCCGACCACAAGGGCGTGGACTGGCAGGGCACGCTGCGCGCGTTCCTCACCAACACCTCCTCCGGTGCGGTGCAGCAGGGCGCGTCGACCCTGGACCAGCAGTATGTGAAGAACTTCAACCTGCTCGTGGTCGCCAAGACCGACGCCGAACGCCGCGCCGCGATCGAGACGACACCGGCGCGCAAGCTGCGCGAGATCCGGATGGCGCTCACGCTGGATCGCGAGCTGAGCAAGGACGAGATCCTCACCCGCTACCTGAACCTGGTGCCGTTCGGCAACGGCTCGTACGGCATCCAGGACGCCGCGCAGACCTACTTCGGCATCGATGCCTCCCAGCTCAACATCACTCAGTCGGCGATGCTGGCGGGCATGGTGCAGTCCAGCTCCAAGCTGAACCCGTACACCAACGTGCAGGGCGTCACCGACCGCCGCAACACGGTGCTCGACACGCTGATGCAGAACATCCCGCACCGCGCCGCGGAGTTCAGCAAGGCCAAGGCCGAGCCGCTGGGCGTGCTGGCCGAACCCAAGGGCCTGCCGCGCGGTTGCATCTCCGCCAACGACAAGGGCTTCTTCTGCGATTACGCGCTGCAGTACCTGGCCGAGGCCGGGATCAGCCGCGAACAGATCGACAAGGGCGGCTACCTGATCAAGACCACCCTGGATCCGGTGCTGCAGGAATCGGTGAAACGCTCGGTCAACGAGCAGGCCGACCCGAACCTCGACGACATCGCCTCGGTCATGTCGGTGGTGGGCCCCGGCCAGGACTCGCACCCCGTGCTCGCGATGGCCTCCAGCCGCACCTACGGCCTCAACCGCGACGCCAACGAGACGCTGCTGGGCCAGCCGTATTCGATGGCCGGTGACGGCGCGGGCTCGATCTTCAAGCTGTTCACCACCGCCGCCGCCATGGAGAAGGGCCTGGGCATCGCCGCCCAGGTCGACGTGCCCGGCACCTACGCCGCGCGCGGCATGGGTTACTCCAACTCCCCCGGCTGCCCCGCCGACGCGTGGTGTGTGAAGAACGCCGGCGCCTACCCCGGCTCGATGTCGGTGACCGACGCGCTGGCCACCTCGCCCAACACCACGTTCGTGAAAATGATCCAGGACGTCGGCGTGGAAGCCGCGGTGGACATGGCCGTGCGTCTGGGCATGCGGTCCTACACCGATCCCGGCACCTCCGGGCGCGGCAACGCCAGCCTGGCCGACCACATCAAGAACAACAACATGGGTTCGTTCACGCTGGGCCCGTTCGCGATCAACCCGCTCGAGCTCACCAACGTGGCCGCCACGCTGAGCTCGGCGGGCAAGTGGTGCCCGCCGTCGCCGATCAAGGAAGTCGTCGACCGCAGCGGCAAGACCGTCCCGCTCACCCAGCAGGCCTGCGAGCAGGTGGTCGACCCCGGCCTGGCCAACACCCTGGCCAACGCGATGAGCAAGGACGACATCAGCGGTACCGCCGCGGGCGCCGCACGCGCCTCGGGCTGGGCCGCGCCGATGTCGGGCAAGACCGGCACCACCGAAAGCCACCGCTCCTCGGCGTTCCTCGGCTTCACCAACGCGCTGGCCTCGTCGGTCTACGTCTACGGCGACAGCCCCACCCCCGGCGAGATCTGCTCGTCCCCGCTGCGCAACTGCGGCAGCGGCGACCTCTACGGCGGTAACGAGCCCGCCCGCACCTGGTTCAACGCCATCAAACCGATGCTCGACCGGTTCCCGCCGCCCGCACTGCCGCCCGTGGACGACAAGTACGTGCGCGGCGCCAACAACTCGCAGGTCCCCGACGTCGCGGGCAAGTCGCAGGGCGAGGCCACCTCGATCCTGTCCGGCGCGGGTTTCCAGGTCTCCGCGGTGACCGGGGCCGGTTCACAGCCCAAGGGCACGGTGATGGGCAGTTCGCCCAACGGCTCGGCCATCCCCGGCTCGGTGGTCACGATCTACATCAGTGACGGCACCGTCCGCGTGCCCGCGCCGACCAATCCGCCGCCGTCCGCGCCCGCGCCGGTGATCCCGGGACTGCCGCAGATTCCGCGTCTGCCACCGATCCCGATCCCGGTGCCGCGCTAGTCACAGCACAAGGGGCCGTCATCCGAACTGGATGACGGCCCCTTTGCGCTGGTTGCTACAGCGCTGGTTCCTACAGTCGAGCCTTGACCGCGGCCGAGATCCGCGACCCGTCGGCCTTACCGTCGGCCAGCACGGTCGCGGCCTTCATGACCTGACCCATCTGCTTCATCCCCGGACGCTCCCCGAGCTGCTCGGCGACCTGCGCGATCGCGGTATCGGCGACCTGCGCCACCTCGGCGTCGTTGAGCTGAGTCGGCAGGTATTCCTCGATGATCTCTTCCTCGGCGCGCTCGTTCGCGGCCAGTTCCCCGCGACCGTTCTGCTCGTAGATCACCGCGGCCTCGTTGCGCTTCTTCGCTTCCTTCTGCAGCAGCGCCACGACATCGTTATCGGAGAGCTCGTGCGCCGCGGTTCCCGAGACCTCGGAGTTCTGGATCGCGGCGAGCAGCATCCGCAGGGTCGCGAGACGCAGTTTGTCCTTGGCTTTCATCGCGGTGGTCATATCCGCGCGCAGCTTGGCTTTCAGTTCCGACATGCGGTTTACCGTAGTCGTTCGCCCCCCAGGTGCCCATTACATTTCGACCGGTGCGGAAAATCCCGACCGTTTGTGCGGAAACACATACGCCGATCCGGGATGAGGTCGCCTATGCTGGGCAAATGCCCGTTATCTCGACGTCCGCTGTCCGCCGAACCGCGTTGGGAGCCGCTGGGGCCGCCGTCGCAGGCATCGGCTACGCCACGCTGATCGAACGGAACGCGTTCGTCCTGCGCGAAGCCACGATGCCGGTGCTGGCGCCGGGTTCGCCGACGTTGCGGATTCTGCACATCAGCGACCTGCACATGATGCCGGGCCAGCAGCTCAAACAGCAGTGGCTGCGCGAACTCGATCGCCTCGAACCCGACCTGGTCGTCAATACCGGTGACAATCTTTCGCACCCCAAGGCCGTGCCCGCCGTCGTGCAATCGCTGGGTGCGTTGCTCGCCCGGCCTGGTCTGTTCGTGTTCGGTTCGAATGACTATTTCGCACCGGTACCGAAGAATCCGCTGAAGTATTTCAAGAAAGATCACCGCCGCGTCTACGGTGACCCGCTGCCGTGGAAGGACCTGCGCGCCGCCTTCACCGAACGCGGCTGGCTGGACCTGACCCACACCCGCCGCGACCTCGAAGTGGCGGGCATCCGCATCGCCACCGCCGGCGTGGACGACCCGCACATCCAGCGCGACCGCTACGAAACCGTCGCCGGCGCACCCAACCAGCTCGCCCAGCTGAGCATCGGCGTCACCCACTCCCCCGAGCCGCGCGTGCTCGACCGCTTCGCCGAAGACGGCTACGACCTGGTGCTGGCAGGCCACACCCACGGCGGCCAACTCGTGATGCCTGGTTACGGCGCACTGGTCACCAACTGCGGCATCGACCGCTCCCGTGTGAAGGGCGCCTCCCAGTGGGGCGAACACACCCAACTGCACGTCTCCGCAGGCATCGGCACCTCCCCCTGGGCCCCCTACCGCTTCTGCTGCCGCCCCGAAGCCACCCTGCTCACCCTGGTCGGCGCCCAACCCAAGCGCGACTCCGCCGACACCGGCTACGGCATCTCCACCTCGGAAGCCGTCGCCCGCTAGGCTGCTGACCAGCCAATTTAACGATTACCGACCGCACGTTGTAAGCTACTTCAGGTTCGCCTCACGGGGTGTGGCGCAGCTTGGTAGCGCGCTTCGTTCGGGACGAAGAGGTCGCAGGTTCAAATCCTGTCACCCCGACGTGTTGGTTGAGACACCAAAAAGCCTCTGACCTGGTTTTCTAGGTCAGAGGCTTTTTGCATGTCCGGGTCATTTCACCCGGTGCAGGTCCGTCGAGGCAGCGAAAAGGCAGCACCAGCTTTCATTCGTCACCCATCGACCGGCGGACAGCGTCGTGATCGTCGGTCTTGCGGATGTAGTGCTGGTAGGTCGTCGCGACATTTTCGTGCCCCATCACGACGGCGATCTTGTGCGGCGGAACGCCATCATCGGCCAGCCACGTCCCGAACATATCTCGGAGGTCATGGAACCGAACCCCTCCGAATTCCGACCGAGCCACCATCCGCACGGCCTGGTCGTACTTGCTGAACACCTCCGCGTCGACCTCCCCGTCAGCGGTCTTCCACACGGCTTCCCACTTCCCATCCACCTCGGATACCTCACCGAGAAGGCCGGCGCGAACCAGCGCGATACGCCAGACCCGAGAGCGGAACAGCGTACGACGAAGCGGCCCGCCGACCTCGTTGGTGAAGATCAAGCCGTTCATGCCCTGATCGTGTTCGCGGATGTGCTCGCGTAGATCATCGACCAGCCAGCCGGGAATCGGGACAGACCGACGACCAGCGCGCGACTTCGGGAAAGGTTTGAACTCGACATGCCCAGCCACCTCGGTCACGGTGCGGATCACGTGAATGAGTCCGGCGTCGACGTCGACCGCATCCACGCACAGCCCCGCAGCCTCACCCCACCGCAGGCCAGCGAAGGCACCGCACGCGACGAGAGCCCGATACCGAGCCGGTTGGATCGCCGGGAGAAGCTGTTGCCGAACTTCTTCCCGAGTCAGTAGCCGCTCATCGGTGTCCCGTTCGCGCCGCTTCGGAATACGCGCGCCCGCAGTCGGATCAGACCCGATCAGCCGGTTATTCACCGCCGACCTCATCACCCCCGACAGGAGCCGCTTGGCCTCAGCAACCGTTGCACGAGAACGCCCCTCCCCCAGTTCGCTCAGCCAGGTTTGCACCGACAGATGGTCGATCTTGCCGAGCTGCCAGGCCGACCACTTCGGCAGGACGTGAGTACGCATGATCGATTCATCGCGCGCCATCGTTGTCCGCTCTGTGTTCCACGACTTCATCCATTCCTCAGCGTGAGGACCGAACAGGGCCTTGCCCGCGTGTGGCGACACGTAGATGCCGCTCGACTTCGACAGCTCGACCTGAGCGAGGAAGGTGCTCGCCTCCTTCTTCGTCCGGAACGTCTTGGAACGCTGCGTGCCGGACGGCTCACGCCAGAACGCTTTCCACTTTCCCGCGTCGGTCTGATCAATGAATCCCATTGTGTTACACCGCTTTCGGAAGGTTGTCTGATGTTTCGAGCCAGGTCGAGAACGCTGCGCGGGAGATCACCCAGCGCCGACCGATCCGCTTGGCCGGGATCTCGCCGTCATGGACGCACTGGTACGCCACGCCTCGGGAGATACCGAGTAGTGCCGCGACCTCATCGACGGTGTAGGTCGCAGGTTCAGCCCGGCGCCCACCCTTGATCAATTCCATTGCTTTCCCCTTATGCTGCTGATTGCCGAACGGATGAATTACGTTGTGGCACACCACTTTTATGTGTTCCTGCCGGTTCGTCGGGCCGACCTCCTGCGAGCACCAGGCGGGCGGCGTTGTACTCGTTTCGCCACTTCGATCGAGCCGCTACCAGTGCGATGACGAGGTGTTCCCGCGGTGGCGCGTCCGGGTCACCGGGAGGGACCGGGTACACCCGCAGGTGTGAGGTGTCCGGCTTGACGATCCCCACCGCAGCGAGCTGTTGCCGAACAAATTCCGCGCGTTCGGCTTTGTGGTCGGGCAGGGTCTTGCCGGTCCACTTGTTCGACACCAGCACCCGCCGACCGGGCAGGCCGAGGGTGTCGCGACGGTGCGCCTTGCCCCTGCACCGGCCGGGTTGGGTCTTCTCGGTCGCGCCCTTGGGAACGATCCCGTAGCGCAGCCAGACGCCGCACCGCGGGGAGCACGGGGTCACGCACAGTTCCGCGTGCAGCCGGTCGTAGTGCTCGGCTACGCGGCGTGATCCCGGTTCGAGCAGGGAGGCGACGTCCTTGGTGAGGTACTTGGTCAGGTAGCGCACCCGGTGTTCTGCCTTGTCGGTGCCGCCGATGACCTGGATCGGTTTGGACTGTTGGCCGAAGCGGACTACGTGCGCGGGTTCGAGATCATCGACGGAATCCATCACGTCCAGGGCTTCATCCCAGGTCGGTAGTGGTTCGCCGGTGTCGGGGTCGCAGAAAAGGCCGGCCTCGTAGTCCCATACCGGCATGTGCCCGGTCTCGTAGACGGGTCGGTCGAAGTGCGGCCACCAGATCTGACGGTAGGTCGCCGCGGTGACGGCCTTGAGCAGCTTGTTCGACACCGATCCGCGGATCGCGATGTGCAGGTGCGGGGCACCGCGCTTCTGGGGTTCGACCGTGGCGAAGTACTGCACGTCCCAGCCCACAGCACGACGCAGGTTTTGCGCCCACCGATCGAACAGGGCCGCGAAGTGCACGATGTCGCGAGCAGCGCGGGTGTAGTCGTAGCTGTCGGGATCGACAGGGGAGCCATCCGAGACCGTCTTCTGTGTTTTGGGGTCGTAGACGTAGTTGATCGCGCCGTATCCGTCCAGGGTCAGGGTGAGGAACGTCGAGGGCTGGTAGCCGTTGTAGACCGCGCCGACCGTGCGCTTTTCGACCTTGCGCCGGGGCAGGTTCGGCACGTCCTGGCGGCGGCGGGTGGACTTGGCTTTGCGGCGGGGCTTGTCGTGCAGGGTCGGGAACCGGCCACGCACGCCGAGTTCACGCAGCTCGGCGTCGAGGTCGGCCACCAGGGCGGCGATGGATTCGGCGAGTTCGTGATCGTCGTCGCGGCGAGCGTCGTGGTATTGGGTGAACAGCTCAGCGCGGGCGGTCAACAATTCACGTTGTGCCTGGGTCGGTTCCACGGGGGTGTCGACGGGTTCGGCTGCCAGGCACCAGCCTTCGCGGCACTGGTCCATGCGCAGGTGGCGGAATGCTTTGGCGCAGGCCGGGCAGACTGCTTCGTTGCGGGACTTGCAGGGGGCGCCGACGTAGCTGATGTTGCCGGTGCGGTCATCCACGGCCCGCATCGGCAGCACCCGCGCGCACACCCCTTCTTTCTCGGCGGCGGATTCGGCGATGTCGCGCAGGTTGGGCAGTGCGCGGCGTTGGGCGGCGGTGGTACGGCCGAGGGAGGCCGCAGGGGTGGATTCGGCGGTGTTGGTGGCGTTGTCCATGGTGTGGCCTCCCTCAGCTAGATGGGTGTCGGTAGCGGTGGTCATGCGGCCTTGCGCAGTGGCGAGACCGTCGAATCGGTGCGCGAACCGAAGTCCACGATGATCGGCTCGGCCAGCGAATCGCAACGGCGGAAGGTGATTTCGACCAGGCCAGGGCCGATGAGCCCGACTTTGGCCTGTTGAGCACCGAATCCGTGAGCGAAGTGATCGGCGCGGTTGGTCCAGGAATCGGGGCAGTGACCGGCCAACATGCGAGCACGGACGATGTCGAGGGATTCGCCGATGTGCACCGAGATCAGCCGCGGGATGAACACCCGGTCACCGTCACGAGTAGCCAGGCCGCAGGCGGTGATCATCTTGACCCAGACCCGGCGGTAGCGGAACCAAGCCAGGAACCGGGACCGGATACGACCGGTGAGCCAGCGCTCGAAGGTCTGCGGACTCAACACTCGCCACAGCACCATCCCCGCGACTGTCAGCACCGCCACGACGATCCCGAACGCCCAGCCGTAGAACCATCCGGCCGCGACGGAAAGGCCGGCGGGGACGGAGACCATCGGGAACAGGACCGCCCATCGAGCCAGGTGGAATGCCGCGACCACGATGCCGATCAGTGCACGGCCGAGCAGATCCATGATCACGTCAGCGAACTCGGGGACGTTCGTGGTTGTGGTGGTTGTGCGGGTCATCGTGTCTTCCAATCGAATTCGAGCTGGGTGGTGACGGGTGTGTCATCGGAGTAGGTGCGCCAGGTGTCGTGTTCGGCCACCCGGTAGACCACGGTGGAATTGCGTTTGGTGCAGGCGGCGATGTAGGCGTCTGCGACCGTTCTGGCCTTGCGCAGCGAGTGCACCTGACCGGCGGCGAGCAGGCCCCAGAACCGGGCGCGGTCTTTGCCTGGGGGTTTCATGCCGCGGTGCCGTACGGGTCGGGGTCGTAGTCCCAGGTGGCCGGGATCGAGCCGGTATCGGCCAGGAGGTTCACCGCGACGGTGACCGGGTCCAGGCCGCGAGCTTCGGACCGGCAGCGGGAACGGGCTTGGAAGTCGATGACGTCCGCGAGACCGGTGCGGGTGCTTTTACGTGCCATGATCAGTTCTCCTGTGCTAGTTCGGATTTGGTGATTCCGCAGGTGTGGCAGTCGGCTTCGACGGACGAGTTGGCCCAGATCGCCTGTTGCCAGGTCGGCGGCCAGCGATGCCCGTTCGCTTCGCATTCGGCAGTGGCCGTGCAGGCGTCGCAGGTGATCCGATCGCCGTCGTAGATCCAGCCGCCGATTTTCACGCTCAGGAACGAGATGGCTTGGCTGGTCGTGTCGAAACAGATCGATTCCCCATCAGCGTCGGTGAGGACATCACCGCAGGTATCGCAGTAGATGACCACGTGAGACTCGGTAACCAGGCCGCGTTTCATGCCGCCCGCCCGAGGTCGCCGTCTTCACCGGGAATGAAGTCGGGATCGAAATCGGTGTAGTCACCCTGCGGGGTGTAGTCAGGCCGATCAGGGGCGTACGTAGCAACGAGGGTGTCGATATCGTCGTTGGACACCCAGAACGCACGCACCCGAGAAAATCCCGCCCGACCGTCTTCGGCGACATAACCCACACCCGGTGTAGCAGTAGGGATTTCATCGCACCGAGCACCACGGTCTTTGGCCGATTCGCCGTGGACCATCTTGATCTGGGTCGGCTCGTCCAGGCGCAAACCGATCCGGACGGTGAACAGCTGCCGGTTCGGCATGGTCTCTTTGGACGGGTCCTGCACCGCCGAGACCACCGAATACCCGACCGCACGGCCCTGGGTCTGCAACAAGCCCGTGAGCTGACGGAACTCTTCTTGCTCCTCACGGGTGGCATACGACGACAGGGCAGCAGCCTCATCGACGATGATCAGCACCAGCGGATCAGCCGGGGAAGGCACGAACTTACGGACCTTGGCGGCCTTGAGCTTGGACGTGCGTTCGCGCATCTGCGCCACGGCCTCGCCGAGCATGGCCAAAATGCCTGCCGAGTCCCACTCGAAACGGGTGAACAGGTCTTCCCCGCGGCTGAATTCCATGCCGCCCTTGGGATCTGCGACCCACACATCGACGTAACCGGCTTTCACCGCGGGAGCCAGTGCGGCCACGATCGACCACAACACCGAGCCCTTACCCGATCCGGTGGCACCAGCGAGCAGGATGTGAGCACCCAAGATCCGCAGCAGCCACAACCGACCGTCTTCGTGCACACCGACCGGGATCGCTTCCAGGTCCACCCCGGTCGCGTCCTGCACCGAGACAACGGGTTCGACGGGTTCGGCGAGGGTGTCGAAGCACCACAGTTCCAGGCGAACGAATCCCGGACCGGCTTGGGAGATAAGCACTTTCGGGACACCGAGGTACTGAGCCAGGGCGTCGGCGGTGTCGTCGTTGGTCCAGTCCGTGAGCTTCTGTCCGCCCACGATCTGCACTTCCAGCACGGCGCCGGAAGGGGTTCGATCGACACCACCGATGATGGTCGGCCAGCAACCGGGAGCACCCAGGCCCAGCGCGGACCACATCAGGGCGAGCTGGCGTTCGTTGGTCAGGATCACGGCGGCGGTGCGCAATTCCGCCGGCACTGCGTCGAGGGGATCGACCTGGCGGCCGAGGTAGACCACGCCGTCGAGGTGACGCCACCACAGCAGCACACCAGCGGCGATCACGGTGGACAGGGAAACAATGGTCGTACCCATCACCGCACCCCGCCGTCATCGCAGAACATCGCACAGGCCGGAGTCGGCGGTACGTCGGTGGAGATCATGACCGGGGCGTCGTCGTGACTGTCGCCGAACATCATCGGTGCCAGCGGGAACAACACGATCCCCACGACCAGCAGCACACAGACCGCGACCAAGCGCAGCAGGTCCAACATCACGCCACCGCCCGCAGCGTGAAGGTGTAGTCGTTGAGGGCCGCAGTGAGCAGGTCGACCAGGATCGCGGCCTGCGTGGGTTCCAGGAACAGTGCACCACCGTCGATGGACACCGCGACCAGGCCCAGGTGGTGCAGGTAGCCCGCGTTGAGGTCACCGGTCACGGGCACCACGTCGGTGGCGTTGTCGTAATAGATCGGGACGAAGGGATCAGTGTTTGCCATGTCAGTAACTCCCGGTAGGAGCCGCGACCGGGGTAGGGCGCGGAGGTTGGAAGGGTTGGACCGCCCGCACCGGCGGCACGGTGATCGGCTGAATAGACGCCAGCGGATTCGGTGAATGAGTCGGCGCAGTCGTCGAACTCGGTTCGGGTACAGCGGGTTCGGGCACAGTCGCTGGTTCGGCGGTAGGGGCGTTTCGGGCGCGGAGCAGCACGGCCAGGCCGTGGGTATCCAGCAGCAGAGCAGCCGGGGCGATCACCGCGAGGATCGCCGCACCAGCACCGTGACCCGAGGCCAGCGCGTGAGCGATGTTCCCGCCGATCGAGACCGTCGCCCCGGCGATCAGGACCCGAGTGAAGAACGATCGTTCGGGACTGTCGGCCAGCGCCAACACTGCGATAGTGGCCTGAATGATGGTGCCGTCCACGATGACCGGGAACAGCCACGCCAGATGAGTAGGTGTGTGGGCCATGACCGCGAGGTCACGCAGGGCCGCGAACGACAGCACGAACGCGGCCAGGCCGATAACCGAGACAACGAGAACGGCGGACCAGCGCGCCCACCGAACACTTTGGGGCTGCTGATCCGCCGTACTCACGGTCACGCCGCCTTGGGCTCAGTCGCGGCCAACACGGCGGCGATCTGCTCAGTACGGACGTGCTCGGCGGCGTCGTGGACCATCAGCAAGCTCGGCAGCTGCTCGGCGAGCTGGCGAACATGGTCCATAGTGAGGAACACCGTCGAGTGCCCCGCCGTGCTTTCCAGCTGAACCCACACCTTCGCCGGGTGCGTGAACCCGAAGTCGGGGTCAGTACGAGGACCGTGGTACTCGACCGTCATCGATTCGCAGAGGTTGCCCGACATGAGGATGTGCGACATGACGATCACGCGGCCTTGTCAGCGATGGGACGGTTGCCCTTTGCGCCGGAGTTATCGCCCGCGATGCCGGTGGCGTAGAACTGGTAGCTCTGGTACTTGAAGTCACCCTGACCAGCGATCTTCGGTTCCGCCATCAGACCCTCGACCACGAGGCGACGCATCCCCGGCAAGCTCTCCTCCGCCTGCGGGATCGGCACAACCTCCGCAATGAACCACAGCGCGAACGACGCACGGTTGGCCTTCAACTCGGTCGGGTCGGTGACGTTGGCCTTCCACATCAGCAAGCCCGTACCGGTACCGGTCTTCGGATCGAAGTCGCGACGCTGCTCGGGCATCGCGTTGCGGTCGGGGTTGTACTTGATCAGGGGCTCGATTTCGCCCATCAGGATCAGGTCTTTCGGGAAGACCTCACGGAAGTTCGGTACCTGGAAGCGGAATCCGCGTGTGATGGCCATTGCCGTATCTCCTTGTGTCGGTTGACATTTCGAGTCTCTGGCCGGTTCGTCGTCCGGCCGTGACTCTAGTGTATGCGCAGTTGTGTATGCACACAAGCAATTGCGCGCAAGTCGTAAGTGCTGGACGTTTGCCAACCAGGGCGTATGCGGGCATTGACCTGTGTGTATGACCAGTTGCGTATACTGAAAAAGAAGACACACGCCCAACGCGAGAGGGATGAAATTCATGTCCGAGCCGCAGTACGTAGCCATCGCCGGTAAGTTCGCCCGCGACATCCGCAGCGGGAAGCTGATGCCTGGCACTCAGCTACCGAGCTACGCGGAACTCACGACGAAGCACAACGTCTCGGCCATCGTCATTCGCGCGGCGGTCGACCTGCTGATCAGTCAGGGGCTTGTGAGGACAGTGCCGCGGCGAGGGACGTTCGTCGCCGACCGGCCGAATCTGGTGCGGGTGTCTCCGGAACGGCAGCTCGAGGATCCCGAAGAGACGTTCCGCAGCGAGTCAGACGACGAGTCTGAGCAGAAGGTCGTAGTCGACCGCCACGTCCAGGAGGTCAGCGCCAGCGACGAGGTGGCCGCGGCGCTCGGACTGAAGCCAGGAACTCGGGTCACCCACACCATCACGCGTGCAAGCGAAGATGGCCGGCCTATTTCGATCTCGGACACCTACCAGCCGATCGGCGTCGAGGGCATCGCCGGTGCAACGTTCCTCGAGGAGACGATTTCGGACAGTCTCCCGACGGCTACTCACGCGGAATGGCTGAGGGCTTCGCCTGGCGGCCTGGTGAAGTCGGTCTACCAGCGCTTCATCGCTCCAGGCGACCAGGTCGTGATGATCTCGTACGTCTCCTACCCGCGAGATCGATACGAGGCGTTCGTCTTTCGCATGTCGCTGAACCCCGCGGACGCCACGAACGGCTAACCCAGGTCAAAGCACCAGCCCGGTCACACCATCACCGATGACGTGGCCGGGCTGTTCTGTGTTCCGCTACTGCCGCAAGACCCATCCTTGTGCGACATCGCAGTTACGGAACCACGACACGTAATCGGCATCCTCCGCGACGAGCTCCCACCGCTCGGCCAGCCTGGCGAAAAACGCATCATCGCCAGTCTTTCCGCCCTGGGGCTCACCGACGAAGACGAGCTGGGTACCGCCGTCGTGCTCGAACGCGGCCAGCGCTTCGGACGCCATCGAATCCCCCCACCCAGGCGGCCAGCACAGGAACAACACGGCATCGGCCTTGTCCGCGGTTGCATACGCTTCCAGGCCCTCTACTTGGTGCCATATCGCCTTCTGCCCGCTCACGACGGGGAATGACGGATTCACCGTCTCGTTCGGCGGTTCGGAGTCGAACGCCCTTACCCGACATCCCTTATCCGCGAGCTGTCCAGCCCAATACCCGCGACCCGCTCCCAGTTCCAGCAGCGTGCGGCCAGCGGCGAAGTCCCCGACCCATGCCAGCGTCTCAGGCGACGGAATCGCATACGCGTAGGCGGCCTGTAGGACTGTCTCCGCATACGCCAGTCGCGCCTTACCCGAATGGCCATGAACGCCACGGCGGCCTTCGCTGTCTCGGGAAACGACTGGTGCCACGACGTCCCAATACGGGTTGCCGGATACAGTCGCCCCTCCCGTCAGAAAATGCACCATCCTGAGATCGAACGATGCATCATGCTCCCGATCCCCCGAACCCGGCAGGCGCATCACGGTATCCAGATAGTCCGCGACGTGGGGGAACGCGGCGTTCAACCTCGCTTCGTCCTTGAGTAGCTCTGCCAGTTCTATCCGTCGCTCTGTCGTCAGTACGAGCCCGCTCATGCTTCGATTCTCGGTCGTCCTGACGCCCCGTGGTCCTGTGACGCGAAAATCACTGCCATGACCTCTGCCTCACCTGTCGAGCGAGCATGGTGGAAAGGCATGTACGACAACCGATCTGGTGCAGGCCAGGGCCGGATTCACGGCACCCCAAGTTGTTGAGCACCCGTCACTTCACGAAGTGGTTGCCGAATTCCGCTATATAGAGTCAAGGGGCGGCTGACGCCGCCCAGCGGCGCCGCCGCGCGGCACCGCACAACCCGCCGGCCTCCGCTTCGCTCCGGCAGGCGGGAGCGTTGGGCGCGTCGGCACCGCTTTGGCGAGTGGCAGCACGCCCATTCCGCCTATCTGGCTACTTCTTGCAACAACCGAGCAGAGCAGGGCGCGACGGGTGCCGTACCCGATCGACCTCCCGCAGCCGACAACGAATCCGCCAACACTCTGCCCGGTCGACTGGCTGTGGTCCCGACAGACAACGTCGACAACCGCGGGAACAGTAGGTTTCCTAGCCTCCTCATGGCCCGATGATCTGACTTCGGTGCGGGCGAGTAAAGGGCGCTTCGCGTCACTCCGTGATGCCTATCGGCCCCCTTGACTAGCCCTTCCCTCAGCGCAGAGATGGCCAGTATGAGGAAGCAGGGGAAGGGAAGTCACCTAGCGACCGAAGAGTCCGGTGGCCTGAACGCCCCCGGCGTAGCCCTATGCCGCCGTACGATCCAGGCTATGTATCAGGTAGTCGTTTTTGGTGACAGCCGAAAGGCCGAGAAGAAGATGAACGAGATGGCAGCGCAAGGCTGGTCGCTTCATACCATGTCAGTGGTGTACGGCCCATCAGGCTACGAGTATGTCCTCACGTTTGTCCGCTGAACGAGACGCTGCCATAAGCAGCGATGCCACCTTGCAAGCTAGGCAGCGAAAAGGCAGCGAGGCAGCTGCTACCAGACGGAACTCATCGGCACCCGACGTGACAGAAAGCCAGCTCAGCGGCACTGGGTGGGACCAGCCGGGAGCCTGGAGCAACGTTCGGGACGAAGAGGTCGCAGGTTCAAATCCTGTCACCCCGACGTGTTGGTTGAGACACAGAAAAGCCCCTGACTTCGGTCGGGGGCTTTTCGCTTGTCTATGCGAGGTCGACGACGAGTCGCTGCGGTCCGCAGCCTGCATCCAGTTCGACGCCGAGCGCGCCGGCTCGGCGGACTACCGAGATCCGGTGTCCCTGCCTGTTCCGTCGCGAAGGTCGGGTGAGGGGTCGCGGTCGAGGGGGTTCGGCCAGTAGATGGTGAGGGCCGTGGTGGTGAGCAGGCCGAGGATGAGGGCCAGGATGGCGGGGTTCATGGGTTGCCCTTCCGGGTTAGCGGAGTGGGGAGCGCGGCGGTGGGCTCGTGGTGTCAGTGTGGGCGGCTCCGGGGTCGGGTGGGGTTGCCTGGGTGTTCGGGGTTCGTTGAGAAGTTCTCCCCGCGTCGGGATGGCGATGGTGAGGGTCGTGTGTGTGAGCAAGGGATAACGTGGCGCTTACTTTCTGTCACTTGATAGAAATTAGTGGTCGATAGCGTATACATCCATGTCGACAAGGGTGGATGCAGCGGGCGAGGGGGCGGGGAGGCCGCTGCGGGACGTCGTGTATTCGACGTTGCGGGGGGAGTTGATGAACGGGGATATTCGGTTCGGGCAGCGGCTCACCGAGCCGAAGTTGTCGACACGGTTCGGGATTTCTCGCACGCCGGTGCGGGAGGCGCTCACGATGCTGTGCTCGGACGGGCTGTTGCAGCGCGAGGAGTTCGGGTTCAGTCCGGTGCGGCCCAGTGTGGCGCGGATTCGCGATCTGTACGAGCTGCGGCTGACCCTGGAATTGGGTGGGATGACGCGGGTGCGGGTGGATCCGCGGATCACCCACGACGCCGCGCTGCTGCGAGCCGAGCAGCGCAAGTGGCTGGCTTTGCAGGACGATCCGCCCGCCCAGGAACCGGGGTTCGTGGTGGTCGACGAGGAATTCCACGTCGCGCTGCTGACCGCGGCGGGCAATGCCGAGATGGTGCGCGCGCTGGTCGCGGTGAACTCCCGGATCCGGCATGTGCGCATGTACGACTTCATGATCAACAACCGCATCGAGACCACGATCAGCGAGCACCTCGGCATTCTCGACGCCGTACTCGCGGGCGATCTCGTGCTGGCGCAGCGCCTGCTGCACACCCACATCGGCGACTCGCTGGATGTGGTGCTCGAACGGATCTCGCGGGCGGTCGCCGCCATGTCGAGCAGCGAATAACAGGAGCGTCGATGTCCGCAATCACCCCGACCGCGCGGGTCACCGCCGCCTACGCCCGGATCGCCGAGGTGGATCGGCCCGAGGTGTGGATCACGCTGCGTGCGCAGGATGTGCTGGCCGCCGAGGCTGTCGAGCTGGAACGTCGGGTCGCCGCCGGTGCGGATCTGCCGTTGGCCGGTCTGCTGGTGGCCGTGAAGGACAACGTCGACCTGGCGGGGTTGCCCACTACGGCCGCGTGTCCCGAATTCGCTTATGAGGCCACCGAAACCGCCGCGGCGGTGCAGCGACTGGTCACGGCGGGTGCGCTGGTACTGGGCAAGACCAACCTCGACCAGTTCGCGACCGGACTGGTCGGCACTCGAAGCCCGTACGGCGCGGTGCGCAACGCCTTCTACCCCGAATTGATCTCGGGCGGTTCGAGTTCCGGGTCCGCGGTGGCCGTCGCGCTGGGCATCGTCGATCTGGCTATCGGCACCGACACGGCCGGTTCGGGTCGCGTGCCTGCCGCGTTGCACGGTATCGTCGGCATCAAGGCGACGCTGGGCGTGATCCCCACCCACGGGGTGGTGCCGGCCTGCGCCGACTATGACGCGGTCACCGTTTTCGCCGCCGGCTTGGAGCTTGCTGTCGCTGCCGCAAAGATCATGGCGGGCAAGGACTCTCGTGATCCGCGCAGTAGAGGCTGGCCTACCGATGTCCGCCTCGCCCCATCCACCGAACCTTCTCTCGCGATCCCCCGCCCCGAGGATCTCGAACCACTGAGCGCGCCATATCGTGCCGCCTTCACCGAAACCGTTGCAGCCCTGCGTGATCAAGGCTGGCGCATCACCGAAGTCGATATCTCACCACTGTTGGATGCCGCCCGGCTGCTCTACGACGGCGCGATAGTCGCGCAACGCTATGCGGCCGTCGGCGAATTCGTCGACAAGGGTGTGCCGGGACTGGACCCCACTGTCGCTGGAATCATCAGCGCGGCAAAAGAACTCAACGCATCCGCTTATGCGCAAGACCTGGACTACCTGGCCACAGCACGCACGACCGCGACGGCACTGCTCGCCGACTTCGACGGACTTCTCCTCCCGACAACCACCGAACACCCTTCGATCGCCGAAGTCGAAGCCGACCCACTCGCCATCAACCGCCGTCTGGGCACCTACACAAACTTCTGCAACCTGCTCGACCTCGCGGCCGTCGCCGTCCCCGGAAAACCCACGGCACAAGGACTTCCATTCGGCGTAACAGTCGTAGTCCCCGCCTTCGCCGACCAAATCGCCGTCGACCTAGCCGCTCGCATCACCGGAACCCCACCCCCACTGTTCATCGAAACCGGTGTGCCCCTTGCAGTTTTCGGCGCACACCTGCGAAATCAACCCCTGCACTGGCAACTCGAACAACTGGGTGCCCGCTTCGCCGGCGAGATCACCACCACCGACGCCTACCGCCTCACCGCCCTGGACACCGTCCCACCCAAACCAGGACTGGTCCGCCACGGCGACGGCCAGGGCGCACCGATCCGAGGCGAACTGTTCCTGATCTCCCCCGCCGGCCTGGGCCGATTCCTCGCCGAACTACCGCCGCCCATGGCTCTGACCAGCATCGATCTGTCCGACGGACGCTGCGTAGTCGGCTTCGCCTGCACCTACGACGCCGCCGTGGCCGCCACCGATATCACCGATTTCAGAGGCTGGGTGGCGTACCTACAGGCTCGGTGACGTCGATTCCCAACTCGGCGAGCAGGCCCATCACGCGCACACCGATGTCGTCGCGGATGGGCCGCACCTGCTCGACTTCCAGCCCGGCCGGGTCCTCGATGATCCACTCCTCGTACCGCACCCCCGGCACCAGCGGGCAGGTGTCGCCGCAGCCCATGGTGACGATCACGTCGGCGGCGCGAATGATCTCGTCGGTCCACGGTTTCGGGTACTCACGCGAAATATCAACGCCCACTTCGCTCATCACCGCCACCGCGGCCGGATTGAGCTGCCCGCCGGGCACCGACCCACCCGACCAGGCCACCGCGCGATCCAGCGCCAACTGTTCGAAGAAGCCCAACGCCATCTGCGATCGTCCCGCGTTGTGCGTGCACAGGAACAGCACCGTCGGACGCGGCTTGGCCACCTTGCCTTCGATCTTGGCCAGCGCGTGCAACCGCTGACGCCCGAATCGCTCGGCCAGCAACGGCAAATACAGGGTCACCGACGCCCTGGCGGCGAAGTCTTGGTAGGAGGAGTGCAGGAAACGGTGGATCGTCTCCAGCTCGAACATCGTCGCGAACTCTTCGCGCAGCCGTACCTCAGCACGGTCGAGCGCGTCGGAGTGCTCCGCAATATCGACCACCCCCCAACCCTTACCCGAAACCGTGACATACGCAAACGGCCGGGCCGATCACCAACACTGCGACCGGCCCGGCCCACTACTGCACGACACGTCATGGAACTTGCTCGGCCCAGCCCGTCAGTGCGGTTACCGTCGGCAGTGCGGCTTCAGCATCTGGAAGAGCCGCCCACTGGTCTGCACCGCCGGGTCCGACCGATCACCCCTCGCCACCGATCGGACCCGGATGTTCCGGTGTCCGAAACAACAATGCGGTGTCGGTCTCTAGAGCTTCTTAAGAACAACTTGTCGGCACCAGCGGGTCTTGCGCGATGATGGAAGAACCGACAAAGGAGAGCGACGATGGAAACTGCGATCGTCTGGTTGCTGGCAAGCATTTTGTATTGGTTCAGCAACTACTGATTCCGCGGCGCGGCCCCGCCGCCGCGCCTGCCCTTCCCCCACTGACACACGAGGCAGGTACGCGTAGCCGTGCCTGCCTCGTGCCGTTGTGCGGATCACATCGAGCCGTCGGAATAGTTCGAAGCCGACCTCTGTTGAACACACTGTCGACGTCCGAACAGCCCCGGGCCTCACCCCTTAGTCGCTACGAGCGACCACCCGCCGAGAGGCGCTTGTGGGGCGTCGGCCCCAGCGGACGCCGCCAGGTCACCCTCATCGACCTGGCGGCGTTTTCTATTTTCCGTGCAGCGCGCAGGCGGCCAGGCTGTCGACGATGCCGACCATCTCGCGATATTTGTTCGCTGCGGGCGATCCCGGATAGCGGACGTTGTGTCGGTAGTAGCGGTGGTAGGCGATGATCAGGGCCGAGAGCTCGACCATTCCGCGTAGAACGCCCGCCCGCTCCTCGGGTGTCACCTCGATGACGGACGAATAGCCTTCGACGATCGCTTCCGCACGTTCTCTCACGAGGCTGCCGTCCACGACACCGAGACCGATGATCGCCATGCCGAGATCGAGCATCGGGTCCTCGCGGCACGCGGTTTCCCAGTCGATGATGACGAGGTTGCCCGCTTCGTCCACGATGATGTTGTCCGAATACAGGTCGCCGTGGATCAGCGTGTCCGGCCGACCACTATGGATGTCGCCCAACGCGTCGAGTCGCCGCGTCAGCCAGTCCGCGAACTCCCGATCTTCGAAATCGACGATCCGCGAAAGGTGTTCGGCAGACAACCTGCGGCCTTGCGCCGGTAGCTGTGCGTCGCCGACCACCTCGTCCACGGAAATCCGGTGCAGACGTGCGAGCTCTTTGCCTGCTTCGCCGAGAAGCTCGGCAGGGAAGACGGGGTAGACGTTTCCGTCGACCCAGCGCTTCAGAATCATGACCCTGCGCTCGGAGTCACCGCCTGAGCCGAGGACGACCGTCGGCTGGTCGTCGACCGTTCGAACCAACACTGTGGTCTTGAAATGCTTTTCCAGCATGCCCATCAGTGATGCCAACAGGGGCGCGCTGTCGGGAACGTTGTCCAGGACAGTCAGTGCGTAATCCGCACCCTTCACCTCATGGACGCGAAAGCTCGAATTGGCCGCGCCACCGGGCACCGGCTCGATCGCGATCTCACCCAGTCCATACCGGTCGGCGATCACGCCCCGGTCCAGATCTTCCAATCTCGTGTATTCAGCCATGCCCGATTCGTCAGATCCTCCCAGTAGCGGCGAGCTCGGCCCGCCGATCCGTGACCAACCCACTCCACCGCTGTTTCGCCGTGACCTGCCCTTCGATCCAGTCCGAGCGCAGGGCCGACGGCGAATCCTGGTTGGTGAGCATATAGGCGATCTCGATCAGGTACGCAAACTCAGCACCGTTCACACTCTCCCGCAACAGGATTCGAGCACGCTCGCTCAGCTGCGGCGAATCGACAACGGCGGCGTGGAAACACCCGGCCAGTCGGGCATAGCCGGCCAACGATGTCAGCCCGACAGCCGTGGCAGCGGCGGCTACTTCATCGACCCGTTGCGGGAGTTCAGGATCGTGCCCGGCCTCTACGACCAGCTCGGCGACCTGTAGCAACACTTCCGCCCAGCCGACCTTTGTCTTCTGGATCAGCTCGAGGGCGTGGTCGACCTGAACTCGGGCTCTGGCTCGGTCTTGAAAGGCGGCGGCGAACGCGAGATAGGACTGACACAGCGCAGCCTCCCCCGACAGGCCGTTCGACGACGCTTGCTCTCGCGCCACCGCCAGCGACGTACAGGCCAGCGCGATATTTCCCTGCGACCACCAGAGCTCGCCGAGCGCACGCTGTTGCCTGCCGTTCACGCCGAGCTGTTCGGCGATCTCGAGCGCGTCGCGGAATCTGCCCAGCCTGCGCAGCAAATGGTGCAGACCGCGGCGGGCATCGGGTGCCAACCGTCCACCGCTGAGTGCGACCGCGCGCATTCCCTGCATGGACGCGTCGAAATTGCCCAGATCGCGCTCACACATGGCGATGTAGTACATCGGGATCTCCCGCAATTGCGCTGGGAGGTCGCCTGTTTCGAGGATCGCGCGCAGCCTTTCCGCAACCCACTGCCGGTGGGCACTGTTGCGGCTCGCGACCACCGACAACGTCGCGGCCAGCGCGGTCGCCGCGGCACTGATGGGCAGCGGTGTGCCGTCGACGGCGCGCGGAGGGTCGCCGATATCGATCACTTCGACCGCCGAGTCTCGCGCGAAGTCGACGGCGGCGTCTTCGAGCCATCCCAGACGCAACGAAAAATCGCGGGCCAGTCGCAGACCCGCGCACAGACAGGCCACGAGCACCCGGCGGTCGTCGGCCGCGTCGCGCCACTGCGCGCCGATCGCATCGAACGCTCGTTGCGCGGCGCGGCGCCAGTCTGCGTCGCTCCACGGTTCGCGCGAATTCCGGTTGAAATCAGCCGTGCGAATCGCAGAACGCACCAGTTTGTGTACCCGGTAGGGCCACAGCCCTGAGTCGTCGTGTTCCACGAACGGACGCTCGACCACGCACATCGCCGCGCTGTCATGCGCTAACCCCGCCGCGGCGGTCGCCAGCTCGATCGAGAAGGACTCAAGCAGACTGACCGCGCGGACGACCAGCTTTTCGTCCGAGGTGAGATCACGAAAGGTCTTGGTGACCAGCGCCTCGAAGTCGCGGTCGAATGCCTCGACCGGTGGGACGGTGCCCTCGCTCTGCAGAAGGTCGACGAACAGCGAAGCGGCCATGTCGAGGTAGAGCGGCAGGCCTTCGGATCTGTCCGCGATCAACCGACGGTGCTCGCTCGGAATCATCGGGAGGCCATCGCTGATCAACCGCTGCGCGAGAAACGTCTCGCGGTCGTGGGGCGAGAGATAACCGACCAGATGCTGACGTGGCTCCCCGGTCTCCGCTCGCAGTAACGGCCACCGGACCGCCCCGGTGTGCCACAGCGTTTCGCGTAGGCGGGCGTCATCCCACTCCAGCCGATTGCGACCGGTCACCACGAACAACACGTTCGGCATCAGCCAGACCAGGCGGTTGATCAGCCGTTCGTTCTCCCGGTTTCCGCGCTCGGCGATGTCTTCGAAGGTGTCGAGTAGAACGACCGGCAACAGCGCCTGCTTCGGCGGCAGCTGGGCGATGTCCCAGGCCAGCAGGTGGGGGTAGTAACTGAGCGCGTTGAGGTCTGGCTCCGCTTCGAGAATGGCGGGTAGCCGCCTGCATCGGAACGCGAGCGCGTGGTCGTGTCGCTCGCGTAGCCCTTTGACCAGCGCACTGACACTCTGACTCACCAACCCGCCCACCATGCCCGGCAACTCGAAGTTGTCCGCGACTTCACCGAGGAGTTCGTTGACCTGTTCGGGCAGTCTCGACGAGATCCTGCTCAATCGTCCTCGCGCGCGCAGATAGTCATCGAGCGACTCACCGGCGCGGTTGGCCTCCCAGTATCGGCTGAGCGCGAGGTCGAACGCCGGCGCTCGATGCCCATGCGAGGCCAGCGCCAGCCGGATCGCCAGAATCACTTCGGTCAAGTCGAAGGTCGTGCTTCTCGCGAGGTCGAGAAACACCGGAACTGTCCGGGGCAGCGGCGGATCCGGCACGTCCCAGTGCGACATCGCCACGTCGTCGCCGCCGAAGCGACGCCGCAGCTGCTCCGACAGCGTCGACTTACCGATACCGCCGACGCCGTAGAAGACGAGCACGTTGCGCCGCGGACTTTCGAGATCTTCCACGTCGAACGTCGGGGCCGACACGGCTTCCCAGACGTTGCGGACGCTCTCGACCGCCGCCGCCCACTCGGTGTCGCGATCGGAGAACACCTCGTTCGCCTTGAAATCTGCCGCGTTTCCCCGAAAAGCGTCGTCGAGACTCGACGGTGCCATGCTGATCCCCCTGACCAGATTGTCGACATGAAATGTCTTCTGCCAGTGTTCCATCCCGCTATCGAGTGCGCAGGCGTGTTCGGAATTCCCTGGTGATGTCGGCTACGTCCGGTCGCGGGCCCCGTACGGATGCTCAAAGATGGACGCATGACTTCGAACGGGCAGTTGCGGCGCGAGTTGGGGTTGGGGGATTCGGTGGTGGTGGGGTTGGGGGCCATGGTGGGGGCTGGGGTTTTTGCGGCGTTGGGGCCTGCGGCGGGGGTGGGTGGGTCTTGGTTGTTGGTGGCGTTGGGGGTGGCGGCGGTTGTGGCTTATTGCAATGCGATGTCGTCGGCTCGGTTGGCTGCGTTGTATCCGGTGTCGGGGGGGACTTATGTGTATGGGCGGGAGCGGTTGGGTGCGTTTTGGGGGTATTTGGCGGGGTGGGGGTTTGTGGTCGGGAAGACGGCGTCGTGTGCGGCGATGGCGTTGACGGTGGGGAGTTATGCGTGGCCGGGGCAGGCGAATGCGGTGGCGGTGGGGGCTGTGGTGGTGGTGACGGGGGTCAACTATGTGGGGGTGCAGAAGTCGGCGTTGGCTTCGCGGGTGATCGTGGTGTTGGTGTTGGCGGTGTTGGCCGCGGTTGTGGTGGTGGGGTTGGGTGGAAGTCGTTCTGAGGCAACAGTTCTCGATGCTGCGGTCGGCCCGTATGGGGTGTTGCAGGCGGCGGGGTTGTTGTTCTTCGCGTTCGCGGGGTACGCGCGGATCGCCACGCTCGGCGAGGAGGTGCGGGATCCGCAAAGGACTATTCCGCGCGCGATCATGCTCGCGTTGGCGGTGGCGTTGGCGGTGTACGCGCTGGTGGCGGTGGCCGCGTTGGTGACGTTGGGGTCGGGTGGGCTTGCGGCGGCGCGTGATCCGTTGGCGCAGGTGGTGCAGGCGGCGGGGGCGTCGTGGTTGGCGCCGGTGGTGCGGGTGGGTGCGGTGTTGGCGGCGGCGGGGTCGCTGATGGCGTTGATCCTGGGGGTGTCGCGGACGTCGTTGGCGATGGCGCGGGATGGTCATCTGCCGAGGTCGTTGGCGGCGATTCATCCGAAGTACGCGGTGCCGCATCGGGCCGAGTTGGCGGTGGGTGTGGTGGTCGCGGTGCTGGCGGCGACGGTGGATCTGCGGGCGGCGATCGGGTTCTCGTCGTTCGCGGTGCTCGCGTATTACCTTGTCGCGAATCTGTCCGCGGCCACGTTGACCGTGGCGGAGGGCAGGCCGGCGAGGTGGGTTCCGGTGCTGGGTGCGGTGGGGTGTGTGGTGGTCGGGTTTTCGTTGCCGATCGGGTCGGTGTTGACGGGTCTTGGTGTGCTCGCGGTGGGTGCGGCGGTGTACGCATTACGGGGACGTGAACATACCGGCGAATAGGGGATGCGGCGGCCCCGCTATACGGGTTACGGTGCGGAAACGGGTCTACGCTGCCCCACATGCGGCACATCACGGGCGTTTTCGCATCCACGATCGCTGCTGTGCTGGCCTCGGCGAGCTTGATCGCCGTCCCGGCCGGGGCCGCGCCGAGTGCGACCTGCGAGGTGACTTCCGATCGCGACCTCGAACGTGCGCAACCCGAACAGGTCGGGATGGATTCGGCGAAACTCGAAGCGGCACTGCAGTTCGCCGCCACCCGCAATCGGCTCAATGTCCAGATCTTCCGGCACAACTGCCTCGTCGGTGAAGGGCTGCGCAACGGCGAGACCGGCAATACGCCGTGGAATATCTGGAGCGTCACCAAATCGGTGGTGTCGATGCTGGCCGGAATCGCTTCCGACGAAGGCAAACTCGACATTTCCGCCCCGATCGACCGCTATCTGCCGCCGGGTCTGGGCGATGCGGTGCACCGGTCGATCACCGTGGAGAACCTGCTCACCGAGACCTCGGGGATGAAGGTGGGGGTGTTGTCGGAGGGCATCACCGCGGTGATCCCGATCGACCCGCACTCTGCCGTGCAGGCGCTGTCGGTGGAGTTGACCAACCCGCCCGGCACCACCTTCAGCTACAGCCAGCGCAATGTCGACCTGCTGTCGTATGTGATCGAACTGGCCGTGCGCGAACCCCTCCAACAGTTCGCGCAACGAGAACTGTTCGACCCGCTCGGCATTCCGCGCGGCGACTACTACTGGGCCAGCGACCGTTCCGGCCACACCTACGGGTACGCGCACCTCATGCTGCCGCCCAACGACCTGGCCAAGATCGGCCTGCTCGTGGCCAACGACGGCCGATGGGGCGCGCACCGGGTGCTGTCATCGGAGTATCTGCGCGCGGCCCGTACACCGTCGAAGGCCAACCCCTGCTACGGCTACCTGTTCTGGTTGGGCGCCGATTGCGGTGAAGCTCCCGAATTCCTGCCCGACGACACGTTTTTCATGTCCGGCCTGGGCCTGCAGAATGTGTTCTTCCTACCGAGCCTGGACCTCACGGTGATGTGGACCGGCCCCTTCGGCAACCAAACCGCCTACGGCCCCAGCGGCATCCTCGCCCACGCCGAAGAACTCCCCCACGAATTCTTCCGCCGCCTGTTCACCGCCATCACCGACACCAAGGTCCCGATCGCCGACCCCTACGTAGAACCCCCACTCGAATTCGACGCAGGCAAACTCATCGACGCCAACATCCTCCTGGCCGTCTTCGGTATCGGCCCCGGCGCCTACCCCGGCTGCACAGTCTTCGACTGCCTCAACCAACCCCTGGCCGCCCCCTTCGCCAGCATCCCCCCAGGCTGCGCCATCCTCGCCTGCGTAGGCAACGACCCCCGCACCCCAGGCATCCGCGCGATCCGTTGAAACACAGCGGCCCGGGTCACCCATCAGGTGACCCGGGCCGCTTCAGTGATGTCTCAGCGGTTCTCGAGCAGAACTTCCGCGATCTGAATCGTATTGAGAGCAGCACCTTTTCGCAGGTTGTCACCCGAGATGAACAGCGCCAACCCACGCCCACTCGGCACACCCGGATCCTGACGAATCCGCCCGACCAGCGAATCATCCTGACCGGCGGCAGCCAGCGGAGTCGGCACATCGACCAACCGCACACCCGGCGCCTTGGCCAGCAGTTCCTGCGCCCGCGCCACCGACAGCGGCTCGGCGAACTCGGCATTGATCGACAGCGAGTGCCCGGTGAACACCGGAACGCGCACGCACGTGCCGCTCACCAGCAGGTCGGGCAGGCCGAGGATCTTGCGGCTCTCGTTGCGCAGCTTCTGATCCTCGTCGGTCTCGAACGAGCCGTCGTCGACCAGCGCACCGGCCAGCGGGATCACATTGAACGCGATCGGCGCGACGTAGTTGTTCGGCGCGGGGAATTCCGCGGCCGACCCGTCGTGCACCAGCTTCTCCCCGTCGGGTGCCACCGCGCGGATCTGCGAGGCGAGCTCCTCGACACCGGCCAGTCCAGAACCCGAAACAGCCTGGTACGACGACACGATCAGACGCTGCAGCCCGGCCACGTCGTGCAGCGGCTTGAGCACCGGCATCGCGGCCATGGTGGTGCAGTTCGGGTTCGCGATGATGCCCTTGGGCAGGTGGCGGGTGGCCTCGGGGTTGACCTCCGAGACGACCAGCGGCACATCGGGATCCTTGCGCCAAGCCGAGGAGTTGTCGATCACGGTCACACCGGCGGCGGCGAAACGCGGGGCCTGCACGCGAGACATGGTGGCACCGGCGGAGAACAGCGCGATGTCCAGACCCGTGGGGTCGGCGGTCTCGGTGTCCTCGACGACGATCTCGCCGCCACGCCAGGGCAGGGTCTTACCGGCGGAGCGAGCCGACGCGAAGAATCGCACCTCGTCGGCCGGGAAGTTGCGCTCTTCGAGCAGCTTGCGCATGACGGTGCCGACCTGACCGGTCGCACCGACAACACCTACACGTACACCCATTGCTTAACGCCCCGTTCCGCCGTGGACGACAGCAGCCTCGTCGCCGCCGAGATCGAATGCCTTGTGCAACACCTGCACGGCCTCATCCAGTTCCGTATCGCGCACCAGCACCGAGATCCGGATCTCCGAGGTGGAGATCAGGTCGATGTTGACGCCCGCGTTGGCCAGTGCCTCACAGAAGGTGGCGGTGACGCCGGGGTGCGACTTCATGCCCGCGCCGACCAGCGAGACCTTGCCGATGTGGTCGTCGGACAGGATCTCGGCGAAGCCGATCTCGGCCTGGCGTTCGGTGAGCTTCTGCACCGCGCGGACCAGGTCGGTCTTGGGGCAGGTGAAGGTGATGTCGGTCTTGCCCGTGTCGACCTTGGAGATGTTCTGCAGCACCATGTCGATGTTGATCTCGGCGTCGGCGACCGCGCGGAACACCTTGGCCGCGTAGCCGGGCTCGTCGGGCAGCGCCACGACGGTCACCTTGGCTTCGCTGCGGTCGTGTGCGACGCCGGTCAGGATTGCCTGCTCCACGGGAATGTCCTCCATCGATCCGAAAACAGTGGTGCCGATCTTGTCGGTGTAGGACGACCGAACATGAACGGGAACGTTGTAGCGGCGCGCGTATTCGACGCAGCGCAGCATGAGCACCTTCGACCCGCAGGCCGCCATCTCGAGCATTTCCTCGTAGGAGATGTTGTCGAGTTTCTGGGCGTCGGGGACGATGCGCGGGTCGGCGGAGAAGATGCCGTCGACGTCGGTGTAGATCTCGCAGACGTCGGCTTTCAGCGCCGCGGCCAGCGCGACGGCGGTGGTGTCGGAGCCGCCGCGGCCCAGCGTGGTGACGTCCTTGCTGTCCTGGCTCACGCCCTGGAAGCCCGCGACCAACACGATCTGACCTTCGGCCAGTGCCTCCTGCAGGCGGCCGGGGGTCACGTCGATGATCTTGGCGTTGCCGTGCGCGCCGGTGGTGATCACGCCGGCTTGCGAACCGGTGAACGAGCGAGCCTCGGCACCGAGGGTGTGAATGGCCATGGCCACCAACGCATTCGAGATGCGCTCGCCCGAAGTGAGCAGCATGTCCATCTCGCGAGCGGGCGGCGCGGGGGCCACCTGCTCGGCGAGATCGAGGAGCTCATCGGTCGTGTCACCCATGGCCGAGCACACGACTACTACGTCGTGCCCCTGCTTCTTCGTCTCCACGATCCGTTCAGCGACGCGCCGGATCCGCTCGGCGGTGGCCACCGAGGATCCTCCGTACTTCTGAACTACGAGAGCCACAGCAGGTCCTTCACGATCGAGTGTCAGGTTGGTATCAGCGACCAAGAGTACCGGGCTCGGGCCACCGGATTTGCTGCTACCTACCCTGCCTGCGGAAACGACACAGGCTTGTCACCTGTGGCTACCCTCCGGTTTCAGCTCCGATCGAACCAGGTGACCTGCGTGCCACTGGCCAATTCGTGGCGTCGGGTCGGGGTGAAAAGTGTCGGTTTGAAGACGCCGGTGAAGGCCGGGATGCCCGCGCCCGCGATGACCGGGTAGCTCTTGACGATCAGCTGGTCGATCTCGTCGATGAGCTGACCCGCGAGGTTTCCGCCACCGCACAGCCAGATGTCGAGTCCGTCTTGCCGCTTGAGTTCGCGGACCAGTTCCACCGGGTCGTCGACGATCTCGACGGCGGGGTGATCGCTCGCCGCGAGCGAGCCGGACACGACGTACTGCCGTAGGTGCTGGAACGGGTTCTCCACATGCTCGCCCGGGAGGATGTAGGTGCCGCGGCCCATCAGCACGGTGTCGAAGCGCTGGGCAGGGAGCTCGGGGTCGAGGCCGAGGTGCGGCCGGATGTGCGTGGGCATGGTGTCGGGGAATTCCGTCGACAACCACGCCACGTAGTCCGGCGGGATCGGATAGAAGTCGACCTCGCCGTCGGGACCTGCGATGTAACCGTCGAGGGAGACGCCGATGTAGTAGACAAGCTTTCGCATGGGGTTACCGCCTAAGTTGTTGTACTGTATATGTAGTGGTTTCAACGTAGTACTACGAATGGAGTGGTGTCAAGTGCGAACTAACCCCGAACGACGGCAAGCCCTGCTCGACGCGGCCATCGACGTCCTCGCCGACGAAGGCGCGCGCGGCCTGACCTTCCGCGCGGTCGACAAACAGGCAGGCGTCCCGGCCGGAACCGCCTCGAACTACTTCGCCAACCGCGACGAACTGCTCACCCAGGCCGGCGTCCGCTTCTACGAAGTGGTCCAGCCCAGCGAGGAGACCATGGCCCTGGTCAGCGACGGCCCCAAGAACATCGACAACATCACCGCGCTGATGAAAGAAGTGGTCGGCCGCCTCGAATCACACCGCAAGGCCTACCTCGCACTGCTGGAACTGCGCCTGGAAGCCACCCGACGCCCGGAGTTGCGCCAAGTGCTCACCGAACGGGTGCGCGCCGACATCGATTTCAACGTCCGCAACCATCTGGCATCCGGTCTGCCCGGCGACGCGGAGTCGGTCCTACTGCTGTATCTGGCCCTGAACTGGCTCATCGTGGAACACCTCACACTGCCCGGAATCTTCACCGAGGAACAGAGCATGAGGCTGATCGAAACCGCCGTCGAGCGTGTGATAAGCAGCTGACCCGGTCATATGTCCAGACCATAGACGTGTTGACGATCACTGACTCACCTGTGCACAATCGGGCGCGAACGACTGCGGTTTCGGAGGATAGACAAAGATGCGCTCGAAGATCGACATCCGATTCACCGTGGACGCTGAGGTCGACCAAGTCATGGACGCGCTACTGGCGGTCGACATGACAGCGGAGTGGTCCACCTCCTACAGCGACGTCCGGGTGGGCCCGCGCGACAACGACGGCCGACCCCGTCGCGTGTTCGTCACGGCCCATTTCATGGGCAACTCCGACGCCCAAGTGCTCGAGTACGCCTGGGAACGCAACCGCGTGTCGTGGACGGTGGTGGACAGCAGTCGCGGTTCCAAGGGCGGCGGCTGGATCGACCTGACCGAGGGTCGCGAGGGCACCGAGGTCGACTACCACGTGGAACTGTCACTGCCACTGCCCATTCCGGGCATCCTGTTCAACCGCTCGCTGCGCAAACTGCACGACGAGGCGGTCTCGAACTTCATCGACTTCGCCGAGCGGTTCCCGGAGATCAGCGGGTACGCGGCGGGCTAGTTCCGCCATCCGCGAAACCGGTTTCCGTGCGCGCGGATCGCCGCCGACAGTGCGACCATTGTCGGCATGAGCGGAAAACGGCGGGTCCGGTTCCAGCCGGTGCGCGACGGCGAGACGGTGACCCAGCTCGAGCTGTTCTTCGACCTGGTGATCGTCTTCGCGTTCACCATGGTCACCGCGCTCGCCGCGGACGAGACCACCGCGGTGAACATGCTGCGGGCCACGCTGGTGCTGGCCCTGATGTGGTGGCTGTGGATCGCGTATTCGTGGCTGGGCAATGTGGTGCGCGCCGACGAGGGCCTCACGCGGGTGGCGATGTTCGTCGCGATGGGCGGTGCGTTCCTGGCCGCGCTCACGATCCCCGAGGCGTTCACGGATATGCCCGGCGGCTGGTTCGGTCCGCTGGTGTTCGCCATCGCCTATCTGATCGTGCGACTGGTGCACGTGTCGGTCTTCTGGATGGTCAGCGCGGGCGATGCGCAGTTACGCAGGCAGCTGCTGCGCTGGGCGCTTGGCTCGATCACCCTGGGCACCACACTGTTGGTGGTGGCCGCGATGACCACCGGCGCGGTGCAGATTCTGCTGTGGCTGGCCGCGATCGTCGGCGACATGGTGTGGACGTGGGCGGCGGGCACCGACTGGCGGCTGAACTCGGCCAAGCACTACGCCGAACGCTACGGCCTGATCGTGATCGTGGCGCTGGGCGAATCCATCGTGTCGATCGGGGTCGGCGTGGCCGGACTGCCGATCTCGTGGCCGATCGCGGTCGGTTCGATGCTGGGGCTTGCGGTGTCGGGTCTGCTGTGGTGGCTGTACTTCGACGTGGCGGCGATCTCGATCGAGCACGCCTTCGCCCATGCCAAGGACGCGCGGCAGATCAAGATCGCCCAGAACAGCTACATGTACGGGCATTTCCCGATGATCGTGGGCGTGATCGGGTTGTCGTTGGGCTTGAAGAAGGTGCTGTACTACGTCGGCGATTCCTCGCATCACACGCTCACCGATCCGCTGTACGGGATTCCGCTCGGGGCGCTCTACGGTGGTCCTGCGCTGTTCCTGCTCGGCATCGCGTTCGCGAAATACTATGCGACACAATCTGTTTCGATCGAACGCGTGGTGGTTGCGGTGTTGCTGTTCGCGCTGATCCCGGTCGCCGCGCACCTGCCCGCGCTGGCCTCGCTGACGCTGTTGTGCGCGCTACTGGCCGCGCTGGTGGTCGCGGAGACTATCCGTTTCGCTCAGCCGCGCGACCGGATCAGGCACGCTTGACCTGCGAAAGCTGGTGCCGCACACCATGTTCGGGATGTGACGCGCCGAACTTGGACGGCGGCACCTTCACCCCTTTGCGCACGGCGTCGTTGATCTGATCGAGGTTCTCGCGCAGCATGTCGGCCACGAGTTCGTCGGTGCGCGGGTCGTCCAGCAGTTGCCGCAGCATGCGGTAGACCGTGTCGGCGACCAGCCGGATGATGTCGTCGTGGAACGGGAGGTAGCGCAACTTGCCGGTCTGCGGATCGTTCTTGATCAGGTCCATGATCAGGTTGTCGATCTCGGCGTGATTCTCTTCGAGCGCGTTGGCGATGTTCTGGGTGTAGTGCCCGGCGCGCAGCACATTGGAGACCTCGTCCAGGACCGCGACCGTCATCGGACGTTTGATGATGTCCACGATGGTGCCCACGAACCGGTTCACGATCGTGGCGGTGACCCGCTCCCCCAGCGCCCGATCGGCGACCCGCCCGAGCCGGATCAAGATCACCACGATCCGGAACAACCGGAATCCGCGGAACAGCGGGCTGGTCACCGGGATCATGCCGAGCACTTCGTACCAGTAGACGAACGGGAACGTCCACGGCCAGCCCGCGCGCCGCCAGCGCCACAGGAATTCCACGGCGAAGATCGCGCAGATCGACGTGTCGACGATGACGATCGCGTGATAGGTCGGCCCGCTGACGTGGAAGAACGTGATCCACACGACCAGCACCACCGACACGATCGCCAGGGCGAGCATGAACAGGTCGGTGCGCAGTGTGGGCGTTTTGGCGCGCACGTCCGGCAGTGCCTCGACCCGTTCGATCCCCGGTGAAGCCACTGATGCTCCTGTGCTGTCGGCGGCTGACACCGCGTGTTCGAGCCCGTGACCCGAACGGCCTGTTCGAGGTCGACTGTCGGCCTCGACTTCGCTTGCCACGCTAATTGGTCGACCGGCGCCGCGAGCGGACTTGCGAACGCCGGTCGGGCGCGTGTTCAGCCGCGCAGCACGGCCTCGATATTGCGTTCGGCCAGTGCGGTGATGGTCAGCGACGGGTTGACCGTGGCGGTGCTGCCGGGAATCGCCGCGCCGTCCATCACGTACAGGCCGGGGTGGCCGTGCACGCGACCGTAGCCGTCGGTGGCTTTGCCCAGCACCGCGCCACCCAGCGGGTGCGCGGTGAACTGGGCGTTGGCGTCATAGCCCAGCACGCCGTATTCGGCGACCGCACCGGCACGTTCGGCGATCCGGTGATCGACCGCGCGTGCCGCACCGGCCACGGCGTGCTGGGTGGCCGCCGACCAGTTCAAGCCGACGCCGCCCGTGGCCGCCTGATAGCCGAACCGCGCGCGGGTCGGGTCGAGGACCATGCCCAGCGAAGCCAGCGCGCCGGTTTCGAACGGGATACCGGGGATGTACCAGTTCTCCAGGGTCAGCGGGACGCTGGATTCGTCGTAGATGCGGCTGGCGCTGGGCACGCCCTGGCCGTGGCCCGCGACCTGGCTCGCGCCACGGGCCAGGACCACGTCACCGTTGGTGCCGAAGCCGTCGCCGATGTGCTCGTTGAGGTTGGGCAGCGTGCCGGTGGCCTGCGCGCGGACCAGCAGTTCCGAGGTACCGACAGATCCTGCGCCGAGGAACAGCTTGTCGCAGGTCAGGTTTCGGGTACTCAGTACCTGGCCGGTCGGGGACAGTTTCGTCACCGCGACCACGAACTTGCCGCCTGCTTCCTGAGCGATGGCGTCGACGCGATGACCGGCGAAGACCTGCGACTTGCCGGTCTCGCGGGCGTAGCGCAGGTAGTTCTGGTTGAGGTCGAACTTGGCGCCGTTGGAGTTGCCCAGGTTGGAGCGCGCGGTGGTGGCCGAGGCGCGCGAGGTGCCCGCCAGTTCGCTGCGCAGCACGTCCCAGTTGAAGATCGAGTCGTTGGCCAGCGGCTGGTAGCCGGCCGCGCGGACCTGCGCGTCCCAGGCACGCGAGTGCGCGAACGGCGAGGAGTTGTAGATGTCGGCGGGCATCGCGTCCAGGCGCAGCATCTGCCGCACGCGCGGGTAGTACACGCGTTCCAGCTCGCCGAAGTCGACGACGCCGCCGAAGACCTGGTCGAACAGCTTGCGTTCGGGAGCCACCATCGCGCCGGTGAAGATCACCGAACCGCCGCCGACCGCGGCCGCGCGCCACACGTCGATCCCGGAATACTGGGTCACATCCAGCACGCCGCCGAAGGCGCTGAAGCTCATCGGCACCTTGGTGACGCCGGTGAAGCTGGTGCGATGCCAGAACCCGCGACCGTCGGGCAGGTCGTCGCCGGTGAAGATCTCCCGCCACGGGTCGTTGGGCCACAGCGAACCGCGTTCGAGCACGGTGTTGGCGATGCCGGCCTCGGCCAGCCGCAACGCGGTTACCGCCGCTCCGAAGCCGGATCCGATCACGATCGCGGGCGAATGCGCGGGCGCGTCCGGGATCGGGGCGAAGATCTCCGGCACCCAGGACTGGAACATCGCGGCGCGCGGATCCGCCGAAGCGGGCGCGTTGCTCAGCGTCGTTCCCACGGCACCAGCAACAGCCGCCAGTCCCGTCGCCTTGAAAAAGGCACGTCTGTGCACCAGGCCACCTCCCTCATCACGCATGGCCGACGCGAAGAATACCCCGCAACAAGCGGAAACCGCCCGCTAGTACCCACATTTGTCGCAAGTCACGACCGGTGGGTGGCGCGGGCGAGAACTCAGCTGGTGAGCAGGCGGATCACCGCGATCGTGCCCACCACCACGATCACCGCGCGCAGCACGTTCGGCGACAACTTCCGACCCACTTTCGCGCCCAGTTGCCCGCCGATGATCGACCCCACCGCGATCAACGCCACCACCCGCCAGTCCACGTCGGCGATCACGATGAAGATCGCCGCCGACACCGCGTTCACGATCAACGCCAGCACGTTCTTCACACCGTTGAGCCGCTGGATGTCCTCGTGCACGAACACCCCGAGCAGGCCCAGCAGCAGCACGCCCTGCGCCGCCCCGAAATACCCGCCGTAGATACCCGTGGCGAACACCGCGACCAGCAGAATCGGCCCGCCGTGTTCGGGAGCGGCCGATTCACCGCCCTCACGACGCTTTTTCACCCAGGCCGCCAGCCGCGGCTGCACGACCACCAGGATCAGCGCCACGATGATCAACACCGGCACGATCGCCTTGAACGCCGACTCCGGCATCGTCATCAGCACGATCGCGCCCACGATGCTGCCTAGCAGCGACGCACTACCCAGCTGCACCAGCCGCTTCTGCTGTCCGGCGAGCTCACGCCGATACCCGATCACCCCGCTGATCGAGCCGGGAACCAGCCCGATCGTGTTCGACACATTCGCCGTCACCGGCGGCAACCCGAACGCCAGCAGCGTGGGAAAGGTGATCAGCGTTCCCGATCCGACGATCGTATTGATGCCACCCGCCGCGATGCCCGCCGCGAAGATGGCCACCTGCTGCAACCAAGTCATGCGAATTCCTTTGGTACGTCTCGTCGGACGCGTGGTCCGTACAAGCGTGCGTTATGGGGGAAACCGTACTGGTCAACCGGACAGCTGATTCGGGGAGGTTGATTCACCGGGCCGCTTACGGGCGGGGGTGTGCGCGCGGTAAGCTCGAAGGATCATGCTGCAGCGGGCACTTCTTCTCGGCCGCCGCGACGGGTTCTGACAAGGACCGGCTCCCGTCGCGGGGTTCCAACGCGCCGGTCGACCCGCTCCCATCAGGGAATCCTTCACACTCACGGAGAAACTTGCATGTCCTCGGCTGACGCATTCGTATCCGCTTCGCGCACCATCGCGGCCCCCGGCAAACCGGCCCCGGCCGACCAGCCCGCGTGGAACACCCAGAAGAACTCCTCGATGCCCTCGTTCCGGTATCGCCCCTTCGCCGAAGAGGTCGAGCCGATCGCCGTGGCCGACCGGACCTGGCCGGACAAGATCATCGATCGCGCCCCCGCGTGGTGCGCCGTCGACCTGCGCGACGGCAACCAGGCGCTGATCGACCCGATGAGCCCCGCGCGCAAGCGCCGCATGTTCGACCTGCTGGTCCGCATGGGCTACAAGGAGATCGAGGTCGGGTTCCCGGCCGCGAGCCAGACCGACTTCGACTTCGTCCGCGAGATCATCGAAGACGGCGCCGTGCCCGCCGACGTCACCATCCAGGTGCTCACCCAGTGCCGCCCCGAGCTGATCGAGCGCACGTTCGAGGCCTGCAACGGCGCACCGAACGTGATCGTGCACTTCTACAACTCCACCTCGATCCTGCAGCGCCGCGTGGTCTTCCGCGCCGAGCGCGACGCGGTGAAGAAGATCGCCACCGACGCGGCCAAGCTGTGCCTGGAGATCGAGAAGCGCTACCCCGACACCGAGTGGCGCTACGAGTACAGCCCCGAGTCCTACACCGGCACCGAGCTGGATTACGCCCGTGAGGTGTGCGACGCGGTCTCCGAGATCATCGCGCCGACGCCCGACAAGCCGCTGATCATCAACCTGCCCGCGACCGTCGAGATGGCCACGCCGAACGTGTACGCCGACTCGATCGAGTGGATGCACCGCAACCTGGCCCGTCGCGATTCGATCGTGCTGTCGCTGCACCCGCACAACGACCGTGGCACCGCCGTCGCGGCCGCCGAGCTGGGCTACCAGGCAGGCGCCGACCGCATCGAGGGCTGCCTGTTCGGCAACGGCGAGCGCACCGGCAACGTCTGCCTGGTCACCCTGGGCATGAACATGTTCTCGCGCGGCATCGACCCGCAGATCAACTTCTCCGACATCGACGAGGTCCGTCGCACCGTCGAGTACTGCAACCAGCTGGCCGTCGCGGAACGTCACCCCTACGGCGGCGACCTGGTCTACACCGCGTTCTCCGGCAGCCACCAGGACGCCATCAACAAGGGCCTGGACGCGATGAAGGCCGCCGCCGACGCGCAGGGCGCCGATGTGGCCGACATCGTCTGGGAGGTCCCGTACCTGCCGATCGACCCCAAGGACGTCGGCCGCACCTACGAGGCCGTGATCCGGGTGAACTCGCAGTCCGGCAAGGGCGGCGTGGCCTACATCATGAAGACCGATCACGGCCTGGTGCTGCCGCGCCGCCTGCAGATCGAGTTCTCGCAGGCCATCCAGGCGATCACCGACGGTGAGGGTGGCGAGGTGACGCCCAAGGAGATGTGGGACGTCTTCGCCGACGAGTACCTGAACCCGATCCTGCCGCTCGAGCGGATCAAGCAGAAGGTCACCGCCGCCGAGACCGACGGCGGCGTGGACTCGATCACCGCGACCGTGAAGGTCGAGGGCGTCGAGCAGGAGATCACCGGTTCCGGCAACGGCCCGCTGGCCGCGTTCGTCGACGCGATCGCCACCGTCGGCTTCGACGTACGAGTCCTGGACTACAGCGAACACGCCATGTCCGCAGGCGACGACGCCCAAGCCGCCGCCTACGTCGAGGTAGCCATCGGCGACAAGATCGTCTGGGGCGTAGGCATAGCCACCTCGATCACCACCGCCTCCCTGCGCGCAGTCGTCTCCGCGGTGAACCGCGCGGCTCAGTAGTTCGCTCTATGGCGGCCGGGACCTGGTGGTCCCGGCCGCTTTCGTGCCTGTGGATAGATTCCAGAGCCTGTGGATAAGTCCGGTCCGGCTGGTCGACTTCGCGTCGGATATGCCGGTTGAGCTGGGCGCATTCGACATCGCTTCGATGCGCGCGACGCCCTGCCCCCGACGCACGAAAATTGCCTCCGTGTTAGCGTTTTAAAGCACATTCAGCGCCGAGCTTTCCTGCTCGTTCAGCGAGCAAGTGGGGGACACTGTGACCAACAACGACCATAATCCGACCTCGCCGCCGTGGCTGCAGAGTCCGTCGGCTGACGAGTCCGACGCTGCGTCCGGTCCCTCCGGAGTACAGACCGCGACCGTCGACGACGAGCTCGAGCCCGCCGAGACCGCGGCCGAGCCGACCGGCGAGGTCAGCGATCCGTCGACCGGCGAGCAGCCCATCGCCGAGCCTGGTCTCGCCGACCAGACCGTGTATCAGCCCGGCGGTTTCGCGCCGCCCGCTCAGTTCGCGCAGGGCGCGCCGTACTCGATGCCCGATCCGTATCAGGGCAACGTGGCGAACGGGCCGGAGCAGCAGCCGTGGCCGGGTCAGCCGCAGGGCGAACCGTGGATGCCGGGTCAGCCGGGCGCCGAGCAGCCGTACCCCGGCCCGCACGCGACCGGTGAGCAGCCGTATCCGGGCGTGCCGCCGCAGTACCCCGGCGCCGAGGGTGCGCCGCAGTATCCGGGTGCTGAGGGGCAGCCCTACCCCGGTCCTGAACAGCAGCAGCAGTTCTCGGAGCAGGGGCAGCAGTCCGAGCCCATCTACAGCTGGGCGCCGCCGCCGCCGATGTTCGCACCGCCCATGCAGGGCGGGATGGCGCCGGGTCAGCCTGAGATGCCCGGCCAGTTCCCCGGTCAGCCGGGGCAGTTCCCTGGTCAGCAGCCCGAACAGTTCGGCCAGTTCCCGGGCCAGCAGCCCGATCAGCCGGGCCAGTTCCCCGGCCAGCCTGGCCCTGCGGGTCCGCCGTCCGGCCAGCAGTGGGGCGCCCCGCAGCAGCAACCGTTCCAGCCGCAGCACATGCAGCAGCCAGGTCAGCCCGGCCATTCGGTCAACGACCTGAACCTGCTCAAGCGCGCGCGCAAGTCGCCCCGCAGCGGGTGGCGCAAGGCTGTGCACAAGGTGTCCGGCGGCGCGATCAACCCCGGCGAGTCCGCGGCCGACGTGGTGTTCCGCGATCTGGGCGAGCGCGTCAACCAGCCGGTGCGCGGCGACTACCGGATCGCGATCCTGTCGCTCAAGGGCGGCGTCGGCAAGACCACCACCACGGTCGGTCTCGGCTCCACCTTCGCCTCCCAGCGTGGTGACCGCGTGATCGCCATCGACGCCAACCCCGACCTCGGCACCCTGGCCCACCGGGTGCCCCGTCAGACCCGTTCCACGGTGCGCAACCTGCTCGAAGATCAGCAGATCACCCGCTACTCGGACGTGCGCGCACACACCTCGCAGGCCCCCAGCCGCTTGGAAGTGCTTGCGTCCGAACAGGATCCGGCCGTGTCGGAGGCCTTCAGCGAGGCCGATTACCGCAAGGCGATCGGTATCCTGCAGTCGTTCTACAACATCATCCTCACCGACTGCGGCACCGGTCTGATGCACTCGGCGATGTCGGGCGTGCTGGACATGGCGAGCTCGCTGGTGCTGGTCACCTCCCCCGCGATCGACGGTGCGCGCAGCGCCTCGGCGACGCTGGACTGGCTGGACCACCACGGCTACAGCAAGCTGGTCGAACGCACCGTCGTGGTCGTGAACGCTTCGCGCCGTGGCGCTTCCACGGTCGACCTGGACCAGCTGCGCAAGCTGTTCCTCGACCGCACCCGCGCCGTGCAGATCGTCCCCTTCGACGATCACCTGGCCGAGGGCGCCGAGATCGACCTCGAACTGGTGAGCAAGCCGACCAGGCGCGCCCTGCTCGAACTGGCCGCCATGGTCGCCGACGATTTCGGCTACCACGGTCAGCAGCAACAGTTCCAGCAGCAGCCCTACCAGCCCGGCCAGCCGTACCCGGGCCAGCCGTACCCCGGTCAGCAGTTCCCGGGCCAGCAGTATCCGGGCCAGGTCTGACGTAGACAACGACGGTCGACGCGGGTCGGGGCCTGAGGCCGACGACCCCGTCGCCATCCGGCGATGAGAACCGATCCGTTCATCGCGCGAGGATCGCCCGCGCCGCACTGTCGAACGCATCCAGCACGGTCGCGATGGCCGGGCTGCGGTGGGCTTGTGGACGGGTGACGATCTCGTACACTCGCGCCGCTCGCACGCCGTCCAACCGCAGCACCGACAGGTCGGGGTGGGCCACGGCATAGCGCGGCATCAGCGCGACACCGTAGCCGGAGACAACCAGCGTTTCGATCACACGAAACTCATTGAGCCGCTGAGCAATCCGCGGCCGCACCCCGGTGACAGTGGCGATGGATTCGAGCACATCATCAACGGGAAACCCACCGCGCACACTCACCCACGTCTCCTCGGCGAGCTCCTCGGGTCGCACCGAAGTCCGACCCGACAGCGGATGATCCGGCGCCACAACAACATCGATGGGTTCACGCATCAACACGCGCGCTGCCAGCCGCGGCCCGGACACCGACGGCGCCCGCTCATCCCGATGCGTGAGCACGATGTCGTAGTCCGCCAACAACTTCGACACCTCACTGGGCGGCAGATCCTCATCCCCCGCAACCAACTCGACGCCACTGGACGCCAACGCGGCCAGCACCGGCGGCAACAGCAACGCCGCCCCCGACGGAAACGAAGCCACCCGCACCTGACCGCGCGGCGAGCCCCGATAGTGCGCCATCTCGGCGATGGCCCGTTCCATCGCCACGAGCACATCGTCGGCCCGCAACACCAGTGCCTGCCCGGCATCGGTGAGCCGCACCCGCCGCCCGTCCGGCTCGAGCAACGCCACCCCGGCCTCCCGCGCCAGCACTTTCAGCTGCTGCGACACCGCCGACGGCGTCATCGACAGCACGTCGGCCACCGCCGCGACGGTGCCCCGGTCGGCCAGCTCGCGCAGAATCCGCAACCGCTCGATGGAGAACATGAAGTAAATCTACGTTATTGATCCACATTTATTCGATTGTGCTGATCTTTAGCGGGCCGCACCATTAGACCCGTGACCACTCGTGACCGCATGCTCGGACTGACCGTCGTTGTGCTCTGGGGCCTGAACTTCCTGGCCATCCGCATCGGCCTCGACCACTTCCCGCCCTTCTTCTTCGTCGCGCTGCGTTTCGCGGTGATCGCGATCCCCGTGCTGATCTTCATCCCGCGCCCCGCGGTCAAGACCCGGTGGTTGCTGCTCTACGGCACCGGCTTCGGCATTCTGCAGTTCGCCTTCCTGTTCACGGCCATGCGCACCGGCATGCCGACCGGTCTCGCCTCGCTGGTGCTGCAGTCCTCGGCCCCGTTCACCGTGGTGCTGGGCGCGGTGCTGCTGCGCGAGCGGCTGCGACCGGTGCAGATGGCCGGGCTGGCGGTGGCGGTGTTGGGCATGGTCATCATCGGCGCCGATCGAATGGCGACCGCGACCCTGCTGCCAGTCCTGCTGACGTTGGCGGGTGGCTTGGGTTGGGCGTTCGGCAATATCGGTGCCCGCCAGGCCGGCGCCGACTCCCCCGGCTTCAACCCGCTGCACCTGACCCTATGGATGTCGGTCGTGCCGGTACTGCCGATGCTGGCTCTGTCGATGGCCGTCGAGGGCCCCGGAACCGGTTTCCGTGCGCTGGGGGCGGCGTTCTCAACCGACGGCCTGCCCGCGCTGGGCGCCGTCGCCTACATCGCGATCCTGGCGACGGTGTGCGGTTCGGGCCTGTGGACGTATCTGATGAGCCGGTATCCGGCGGGCACGGTGGCGCCGTTGTCGCTGCTGGTCCCGGTTGTTGGCATCGCCGCGGCGTGGGCAGTACTGGACGAACAGCCGTCGATGTTCGCGCTGCTGGGTGGAGCGGTGGTGATCGCGGGAGCGTTCGCGGCTACGACCGGCGGTGGAGTCAAGAAGGCTGTGGAGCCGGTTCGCGAGCTGGTACCGGTTCGTGAGCCGGCACCGGCTTGATCAACCGAGGGCTGTTGGGCTGATTCGGCCCCGCAGTTGCCTGGGGTATGGCTAGCATGTGACCGTTCTCAACTCGGGCGAACGACGCACAGGTCGATATAGCCAGGTCTTCGCCGCGCTCTAGAGTGGTAGCAAATCCCAGGCAATACTCGAGCAAGGCAGCTGAACAGCGTATGGCGGAACAGCGGTGGTCCGTTTCGCGAAGAACCTTCCTTCGCGGCACGGTCGCAGCGGGGGCGATATCGGCGGGGGCCGTAGCGGGTGCGCCAGGTTTCGCGGCGCCACCGGGGCGTCGGGTCGCGGTGCTCGGCGGCGGTGTCGCGGGGCTGACCGCGGCGCACGAGCTGGCCGAGCGCGGCTTCGAGGTGACGGTGTACGAGGCGCGGGCGCTGGGCGGGAAGGCGCGCAGTGTGGGCGTGCCGGGCACCGGGCGTGGCGGTAGGCCCGATCTGCCCGGTGAGCACGGGTTTCGTTTCTTCCCCGGCTTCTATCAGAACCTGCCCGACACGATGCGTCGAATTCCGGTGCCGGGCAATGCCGATGGAGTGTGGAGCAATCTGCTCGCCGTCCCCGAGGCCAGGTTCTCCCGCCGCGACGGCGACGACATCCTGCTGGCCCTGCCCGACAGCCTCACCGCGATCCAGGTCACCCCGGACTCGATCCGAGAATCTCTGGCCGCCACCATCACCACCGCGACCAAGATGCCGCCCGCGGAGGGCGCGTATTTCGCCAACCGGCTGATGGTGTTCAACACCAGCTGCGAGGCCCGCCGCTTCGGCCAGTGGGAATACACGTCCTGGCACGATTTCGTGCGCGGGAACCAGCGCTCGCACGAGTTCCGCGCGCTCATCTCCCGGTCGCTGACGTCGATCATGGTCGCCGCCAAGGAGAATCTGGCCAGCACCCGCACCATCGGCAGCATGGGCGAACAGTTCCTGGGCAATCCGCTGGGCCACGGCAACGACGGCGGCCTGGACCGCGTGCTGAACAACACCACCAACACCGCCTGGATCGACCCGTGGGTCCAGCACCTGCGCACCCTGGGCGTGCGGTTCGAACTGGGCGCGCGCGTGTCCGAACTCGTGGTGCGCGACAAGCGAATCCAGTCCGCTCGCCTCGCCGACGCACGCACTGTCGACGCCGACTATTTCGTGGTCGCGCTGCCGGTGGAGCAGGCCAGGAAACTGTGGTCGTCTGAAGTGTTGGCCGTTGCTCCCGAACTGTCGGCGATGGATCGCCTTTTCGTCGATTGGATGAACGGAATACAGATCTATTTCCGTACGCCACTGCGCATTTCGCGCGGCCACACGGCCTATGTCGATACCCCGTGGTCACTGACATCGATCAGCCAAAATCAGTTGTGGACCCACAAGCTGCCGTCGTTCGGCGACGGTTCGGTGGCCGACTGCCTCTCGGTGGACATCTCCGATTGGCATTCGGTGGGCATGCTCTACGGCAAGCCCGCCACCGAGTGCACGCACGAGGAGATCTTCCGCGAAGTCTGGGCCCAGTTGAGCAGCCATCTCAACGACCGCGAACAACTGCTGCGCCCCGCCGACGTCCATTCCTGGTTTCTCGATCCGGGAATCACCTGGCAGGGCGCACAGAACGCGAATGCCGACCCGCTGCTCATCAATACGGCGGGCTCGTGGGACGCGCGACCGAACGCGCATGGATCGATCGAAAACCTTTTCCTGGCAGGCGATTACGTGCGCACCGACGTCGACCTGGCGACGATGGAGGGTGCCAACGAGTCCGCGCGTGCCGCGGTGAACGCGCTACTGGATGTGTCCGGTTCGAATGCCCAGCGCTGCACCGGTTTCAAACTGCGCCGCACGCCCGAGTTGGAGCCGCTGCGCGCGGTCGACGCCAGCCGCTACGCGCAGGGTCTGCCGAACCTTTTCGACACCCCGACCTGACACCGGTCGATACGGAACGGGCTGCAGGAATGTGCCCACGGTCACCTCCGACGTGGTCCGCACCTGGTCGCCCGGAGGAATTAACACGGTCCTCACGCACGCCGAACCGCTCCCGCCCGCACCGCCGCGCGCGACGCACATAGACTCGCGGCGTGGCAGACATCTCGGTGCGTGGGCGCTTGGCCCTGCGAGCGGCGGCGGCAGCGTCGTGGGCTTCGCAGAAGGCGGGACGCGGCAAGGGTTCGATGATCGGCGGCCTGATCGCGTTGCAGATCGACCCGTCGATCATGACGCAGCTCGGTCGCGAACGGCGAACGGTGCTGATCACCGGCACCAACGGCAAATCGACGACCACCCGGATGACGACCGCGGCGCTGGGCACGCTCGGCGAGGTCGCCACCCAGGCCGACGGCGCCAACATGGACGCGGGCATCGTGGCCGCGCTGAGCCTGCACCAGGGGGTGAAGCTGGCCGCGATCGAGGTCGACGAGCTGCATCTGCCGCACGTGGCCGACGCGCTGAACCCCGAAGCCGTGGTGCTGTTGAACCTGAGCCGCGATCAGCTCGACCGCGTCGGCGAGATCAACATGATCGAACGCAAGCTGCGTGCGGGCCTGGCCCGGCATCCCGACACGGTCGTGATCGCCAACTGTGACGACGTGCTGGTCGCCTCGATCGCCTACGACCACCCGAATGTGGTGTGGGTGTCGGCGGGCAGCGGCTGGGCCGTGGACGCGACCAGCTGCCCGCGCAGTGGCGAGCCGATCGTCTGGGAGGGCGAGAACTGGCGCTCGACCGGCGCGGATTTCCATCGCCCGCAACCTGTTTGGTGGCTCGAGGGCGAAGATCTGTGTGGCCCTGACGGTTTCCGGTCGCCGCTGCACCTGGCACTGCCGGGTCGGGCGAATCGCGGCAATGCGGCGCAGGCCGTGGCCGCGGCGGTGGCGATGGGCGCCGAGCCCGCGAAGGCCACCGATGCCACCGGTACCGTACGCGAGATCGCGGGCCGCTACCGCACCGTCACCGTCGGTGAGCACGACGCGCGCCTGCTGCTGGCCAAGAATCCGGCCGGTTGGCAGGAGGCGCTGTCGATGATCGAGCCGTCGTCGGCGGGTCTGGTGATCGCGGTGAACGGTCAGGTGCCCGACGGCGAGGATCTGTCCTGGCTGTGGGACGTGCGGTTCGAGCACTTCGAAGGCGTGCAGGTGGTCGCCTCGGGCGAACGCGCGACCGATCTGGCCGTGCGCCTGACCTACGCGGGTGTGGAGCACACGTTGATCCCGGATCCGGTGCGCGCCATCGCTTCCTGTCCCGCCGGCCACGTCGAGGTGCTGGCCAACTACACCGCGTTCCGTGATCTGAATCGTGATTTGGAGGCCCGCCGGTGAGCAAGTCAACCATTCGTATCGGCCTCGTGCTGCCCGACGTGATGGGCACCTACGGCGACGGCGGCAACGCGCTGGTCCTGCGGCAACGGCTGCGGATGCGCGGCTACGACGCCGAGATCATCGACATCACCCTCGCCGACCCGGTGCCCGATTCCTTCGACATCTACACCCTCGGTGGCGCCGAGGACTCCGCGCAGCGACTGGCCACCCGCCACCTGCAGAAGTACCCCGGCCTGCAACAGGCGGCCGCCAAAGGCGCACCCGTGCTTGCCATTTGCGCGGCCATCCAGGTGCTGGGCAAATGGTACGAGACTTCGGCGGGCGAAAAGGTCGACGGCGTCAGTCTTTTCGACGTCACCACCGCACCCCAGAAGGTCCGCTCCATCGGCGAAGTCACCACCACGCCCTTGGTCGCCGGCCTCACCGCACCATTGACCGGCTTCGAAAACCATCGTGGCGGAACCACTCTCGGTCCCGATGCCGCTCCGCTAGCCCGCGTCACCCGCGGCGTGGGTAACGGCGTAGGCGACGGCACAGAAGGCGTAGTCCAGGGTTCGGTCTTCGGCACCTACCTGCACGGTCCGGCCCTGGCCCGCAACCCGGAACTGGCCGACCTGCTCATCGCCATGGCGCTGGGCATCCCCGCCACCGACCTGGCCCCCCTCGACCTGCCCGAGGTGACCCAGCTGCGCAAGGAACGTCTGCGCGCCTGAGTTCGGCTCACGCCGACTTTTACCCTCCCGCGACTACTACCTGCGCCGATAGCGTTCGCCTCACAGTGCCGCCGTGGCACTGCTAGGTGAGGAGTGCTGGGGTGACCGCAGTGGTATCGGCCGTGGACGCTGACGCGACCCGTTCGAAGCCCGCGGCGGCGAAGTCACCGCGGCGGGGCGGACCGGTCGTAGCCGGGTTGGCCGCGCTGGCCCTGGTGCTGCTGGGCTGGACCGTGGTGACCGCGGCCGGGCTGGTCGATCCGCTGTATCTGCCGTCGCCGCGCGCGGTGTGGGACGCGTTCGTGCGCGCCAACTCCACCCATCGCATCGCCGACGGCGTGGACCGGTTCGTGGTCGGCGAGCAGAACTATTACCTGTGGGAACACCTGCTGGCCAGCCTGCAGCGGATCGCGATCGGCGTGGGCGCGGCGGTGCTGCTCGGGCCGCCGGTGGGGTTCGTGATGGGGATGGTCGCGCCGGTGCGCTGGCTGACCGAACCGATCCTGAACTTTCTGCGCGCCCTGCCGCCACTGGGCTATATCGGCCTGCTGATCGTGTGGTTCGGCATCGGCGACACCTCCAAGATCTGGCTGCTGTTCCTTGCCGCCTTCCCGCCGATCGTCATCGCGACTCTCGACGGCGTCACCAGCGTCAAACAGGACTATCTGAATGCCGCCCGATCGCTCGGAGCCGGTCGCGCACAAGTCATTTCGCTGGTCGTACTACCCGCGACCCTCGCGAATGTCATCAACGGAGTTCGAATCGCGACGGCCTTCGCCTGGACAACGGTCGTGGCGGCCGAACTCAACAACGGCATCCCCGGCATCGGGGGCCTGGCGTATATCGCAGGTACGCAACTGAATACCCCGCTGACCATCGCCTGCATCATCGTGATCGGCGTGGCGGCCATGCTGCTGGACGCGGCCATCGCGTTCGTGGGCACCAAAGCTGTTCCGTGGAAAGGCAAATCATGAGTATCGCCCTGCGCAAGGTCGTCGCGACCTCGGCCGCCCTGTCCGCCGTGCTCGCGGTCACCGCCGGTTGCGTGGAATCGGGACGCGAGGACACCGGCGCCGCCGCCGCGAGCTGCCCGTTCGCCGCGGATCCCAACGTCACCAGCACCGTGCGCCTCGGCTTCCAGGCCATTCCCAACGGTGACCTGCTGGTGAAGGACCGCAACCTGCTGCAGGCGTGCCTGCCCAACGCGAAGATCACCTGGAGCCAGTTCGCCTCCGGCGGCGATGTGGTGCAGGCGTTCGGCGCGGGCAGTCTCGACATCGGCACGCTGGGCTCGAGTCCGGCGACCAAGGCACTGTCGGCGCCGTTGAACCTGCCCGTGCAGGTGGTGTGGATCCACGACGTGATCGGGACATCGGAATCGCTGGTGGTGCGGGACAAATCGATCACGGCACTGTCCGGGCTGGTCGGGAAGAAGGTGGCCACGCCGTTCGGTTCCACCTCGCATTACAGCCTGCTGGCTGCGCTGGACAAAGCCGGGCTCACCGGCAAGGTAGACCTGATCAACCTGCAGCCGGACGCCATTCCCGGTGCATGGCAAGGCAATCAGATCGACGCCGCGTGGGTCTGGGACCCGACGTTGTCCAAGCTCACCGAGGCCGGCGGCACGGTGCTCACCAGCAGCGCCGACACCGCCGCGGCCGGCGCACCCACCTATGACCTGGCCATCGCCGACAAGAAGTTCCTCGCCGACAACGCCGCCTTCGCCAAGACCTGGGCCAAGGTGCAGGACTACGCGGTCGGTCAGCTGAAGACCGACCAGGCCGCAGCCGCGGTGTCGATCGGCGCGCAGCTGGGCATCGCCCCCGACAAGGTGATTCCGCAGTTGGCGGGCTACCAGTACCTGCCCGCCGCCGAGCAGGCCGGGGCGAAGTATCTCGGCGGCGGTTTCAGCACGGACCTCACCGGCACCGCACGATTCCTGTTGAGCCAGGGCGGAATTGCCGCGGTGGGCACCGAGCAGCAGTACCGCGACGGCATCACCGCCACGCCCGCCGCAGGCGCGAGCTCGTGACCGCCGGGCCGGTGACCGAACGGGTGGCACTGAGTGGGGTGAGCAAGAGCTATGGCGAGATCGAGGTGCTCGCGCCGACCGATCTCACCATCGAACCCGGCGAATTCGTCTGTGTCATCGGCCCTTCCGGCTGCGGCAAGTCCACCCTGCTGAATATCCTCGCCGGATTCCTGCCACCGACTTCGGGCGAGGTGCGCATCGGCGATCGGGTGATCGACGGGCCCGACCACGATCGCGGGGTGGTGTTCCAGCAGGCGAACCTCTACCCGTGGCTATCCGTTCGCGGCAATGTCGAGTTCGGGCCCAAAGTTCTTGGGGTACCGAAGAATACGCGTCGCACCGAAGCGCAGCGGTTGCTCGAGCTGGTCGGTCTGGACCAGCTCGGCGACCGTAAACCCTATGAACTGTCCGGCGGCCAGCAGCAGCGTGCCCAGATCGCTCGCGTGTTGATCAACGACCCGAGCATCGTCCTCATGGACGAGCCCTTCGGCGCCCTCGACGCGCTGACCAGGGAACGACTGCAGCGCGAACTGGTCGCCCTATGGCGCGAACGTCGTAAGACCGTCCTGTTCGTCACGCACGGCATCGACGAAGCCATCCTGCTCGGTACCCGCATTCTGGTGATGGGTACCGAGCCGGGACGCATCGTGCACGACGTGACACCCACCTTCAAAGACGGAGCGGATTTCGCGACGGTGCGTGCCCATCCCGAATTCAGTGCGCTACGTGACGAATTGGCTCGTCACATCTACGCGGCGCATCGATAACTACTGGGCCGCAACGGGTTCCCTCCTGCGCGAGATGACATAGCCGAACACAGCTGCGATCGGGAACATCAACACACCGTAAATCGCTGCTGGAACGGCCATTTCGGTGCTGCCGAGCACGCTGATCGCGATGGTGATGGCGATCGTGCTGTTGTGGATGCCGACCTCGAACGAGCAAGCGATCGACTGACGGTCGGCCACTCCGAGCAGACGCGGCAGGTAGTAGCCGGCGGTCAGGCTGAGCAGGCAGAACACCACGGCGATGCCGCCGACCTCGGCGATGTCGTTGGCCAGCGCCTCGCGCTCGCTGGCGATGGTGCCCAGGATCACCAGCAGCAGCGTGATCGCCGAACCGATGCGCACGGGCTTGTCCATCCGGTCCGCGAACGCCGCCGACCAGCGCCGCACCAACATGCCAAGGCCCACCGGCACCAGCACGATGGCGAACACCTGGATCACCTTGGTCAGCTGCAGGCCGACCGAGCCGTCCTCGCCCGCGGGCTGGAAATAGCCGATGGCGAAGTTGGTCACCACGGGCACCGTGACCACGGCGATGATGGAGTTGACCGCGGTCAACGACACGTTCAGTGCCACGTCACCGCGGAACAGGTGACTGAACAGGTTGGCGGTGGTGCCGCCGGGCGAGGCCGCCAGCAGCATCATGCCCACGGCCAGAATCGGCGTCAGATCGAACAGCAGCACCAGGCCGAAAGCGGCCACCGGCAGCACGAGCAGCTGACAGACCAGCGCGATGGCGACGATGCGCGGGGTTTTCGCGATACGGGTGAAGTCGGCGGTGGTCAGCGACAGGCCGAGCCCGAACATGATCACCGCCAGCGCCAGCGGTAGACCGATCGATACCAGGGGAGAGTTCATAGCCATCCTCGTCGAGCAGTCCGGGCCGAGGAGCCGACCCGGATTGAGACGCGATGGTCTCAATGTCGGAGGGTAACTGACTGTGAGCCCGGTCGCAGGAAAATCAGCGACGCATTACTGCCCGACGACGTATTACTGCGCGGAGGCGACGACCTCCGGCGCGGGCGCGTGACTGCCGGTGCACAGGTCGTGCACGAAGCGCATCTTCTCGAGCACCGGCTCGGGCAGCACGAACGGATACAGGTCGTCGCGGCCCATCGAACGGTTCACCATGTTCAGCTGCCAGGCCAGCGGCAGCCACAGTTCGATGATCTTGTCGAAGCCCGCCCGGCCGACCTGCGGGCGATCCAGCGTCGCACCCGCCGGGGCGAGACCGAAGGCGGCGGCGGTGTCGAGGGTGTCGCGGATGTGCAGGTAGTGGGCGAAGGTCTCGGCCCAGTCCTCGGCGGCGTGCATGGTCGCGTAGGAGGAGACGTAATTGCGTTTCCAGCCCGCGGGCGCGCCCTGAGAGTAGTGGCGGTCCAGCGCCGCCTGATAGTCGGCAAAGGGGTCGCCGAACAGATCGCGGAAGCGTTGCAGCGCAGTGTCATCGGAGACGAGCACCGGGAAGTAGTAGTGCCCGGTCTCGTGCCGGAAGTGACCGAGCAGGGTGCGGTACGGCTCGGCCATCTCGATGCGCAACTGCTCGCGATGCGGGTCGTCGGCCTCGGCCAGGTCCAGGGTGACCACGCCGTCGACGTGCCCGGTGAGCACGCCGTCGGTGCGACTGGACAACAGATCGAACGCCAGTCCGTGCTGGGGATCTTCGTCGCGGCCCACGATCGGCAGGCCGAGTTCGACCAGTTCGAAGATCAACCGCCGCTTGGCCGTTTCCGCTTCGGCGAAGGCGACCAGTCCCTCTTTGTCGGAATCATTGGGCCTGGTCCTGGTGAGCCGGCACGACAGGCACAGTGCCGGGCCGTCGACGTGGCCATCGACGAGCCAATTGCATTGCGCTACATGCAGGTTGTCGCACAACCGGAAACGGTCTGCATCCACGACACCTGCCGCGTGATCGATCGCGTCGTCGCCGGGCGGGTCGCCGATCACCACCAGCGCCCGCTCGCTCACGCTGAAACCTAGTGCGCTGCGGCACGATAGGCACACAGAGTTCTCGAAAGCCAACTGCTGACCGCAATTCGGGCAGACGAAATCACGCACGGACTACACCTCCACCGGGGCTACATCGACTGAGACCTTGATCGTGGACTGCTTAGCGTCGGTGTAGATGATGCCACGCAACGGCGGAACATCTTGGTAATCGCGCCCCCAGGCCACGGTCACGTAGCGCTCGTCGGCGAATTGGTCGTTGGTGGGGTCGAAGGCGATCCAGCGACCGGTGCGGTCGGTCTCGTCGAGGCCGGGCAACCACACCGCGGCCCAGGCGTGCGTGGCATCCACGCCCACCATGCGTTCCTTGCCCGGTGGCGGGTCGGTGGCGAGGTAGCCGGAGACGTAGCGGGCGGCCAGGCCCAGCGAGCGCAGGCAGGCGGCGCCGATGCGGGCGAAGTCCTGGCAGACGCCTTCGCGGGCGGCGAACACGTCGGCGACGCTGGTGCTCACCGTTGTCGAGCCCGAGCGGTACTGGAAGTCGTGGTGGATGCGCGTGTTCAGCTCGGTGACGGCCTCGAGCAGCGGCCTACCTGGTGGGAAACTTTCTGCGGCATAGGCAATTACGTCAGGGGTTATTTCGGGCGGAAGCAGATCGAGAGTGAACTCGATGGCGAGTGGGCCGGTGGCGATCGTGGGACGTGCTGCCTCCCAAGGCATATCGGCGCCAGGCATGTTCGACGGGTGTTCGCCGTCGACATCGACCAGGGATTCGCCCGTGACCTCGAGGTTCCGATGTTCCGATGTCACATGGAAATACGTGGTGGTGTTGCCGTAGACGTCGGTGCCGATCGAGCGGTCCGAAGGCACCGGGTCGATGTAGATCTCGTGTTCGAGCAGGCGTTGGCCGGGGTATTCGCGCGGGGTGAGGTAGGCGCGGCCGTAGGAACTGGTCACCTCGTCGGAGTAGCTGTAGGTGGTGCGGTGCACCACCATGTATCGGCGGGTCATCCGACCATCCTGGTGTTACCCCACAGCGGTTGAATACCCAGTGGCACAGCCAGTTTGGTGGTCTCGAACGATTCGGCCAGCTTGCGCAGTCGCAAGTGCACACCTTCTAGGAGTTCCACCAGTTCGGTCCGGACGCCGTCGTCGTCGGTGTGTTCCAGGTCGGCCGGGTCCACGCGGCGCAACATCCGCTGGGCGTCGGCGAGCAGGCGGTGCGAGCGAGATGCGCCGGAACCGCCCGGGAGGGCTTGGAAGTCGGCTTCGAGTCGGTCGAGCTGGTAGATCAACGAACGGGGGTTGCCCGCGTCGAACAGCAGCAGGCCGGCCAGTGCGGCCACGTGCGCCGAACCACGGTGGCGGCGACGGTAACTCACCGCCGACTCGGTCGCGGTGAGTACGGCTTCCGCGACCACACCCTGCGCCTCGGGCGAACTCTCCCGGCCGAGCGTGGCATTGATCAGCGCCGTCACCGCCAGGCCACGTTCGATGCGCTTGCCGATATCCATGACGTACCAGCCGGTGTCGCGCACCAGCGACTCCGCGCCGATGCCGGACAGGGACAGTAGTGCGGCCAGTGTCAGTGAATGCACGGCCGACAGCGCGGTCTCCTGTTCCGTACTGGCGCTGCGGAATTCAGCCAGCGCACGGTCAACAGCACCGACGATCATCCAGGTGTCACCCGACAGCTGATCACGGACCGCACGCGCGGCGGACCCGTAGTGGTCGACCGCGTATGACAGCGACCCTGGTAGTTCGCGATTGCCGGTCAGCGAGGCAAGGTACTGGAACCCTTCCGCGGAAGCACCCGCAACAGCCCTGCGCGCGGCTACGCCGTCCTGACCGCTGGAATCCATTGCGCGATGGGTAAATTGACCCTGTGTCTGCCGCGACCGAGTGACGACTGGCTCCGGTTCCGGCTCGACGCCCCGCTCAGCAGTGACACCTGTGGTGCGCAGGGCACGCGCGAGCGCACTCGTCCCCGCCCGCTCCCACGGCGCCTCGCCCTCGTCCTCTCCGGCGTCCCGCTCGCCCCCCGACGCCGACTGGCTCCGCCCCGCGGACTGGCTCTGCCCTGCGGACTGGCTCTGCCCCGCGGACTGACCTTGCCCTGTGGATTGACTTTGTCCAGCGGACTGCAGCGGCGGCGGGGCCGATGGCGACTCTTGTCGCACTGCATCAGGTTCAGCATCTGCCTGCGCCGACGAAGCTTGCCGTAAGGACGACCCGCTCGAATCAGCCACCAGCGTCGAATCGTGTTGTTCGACTTCATCTTCGGATGCGACCTCATCGGCATCGAACAAGTCGACGTCGTCGGCAGATGAGCGCACCGTGGCCAGCCCGACATTGCCGATCCCGTTGGGCAGCACCGACTGTGGCGCAACAGTTCCCGTGGTGATCGACAACGCCCGCATGAGAATCGGCAACGCCTCGGCACCGTCCAGCCAGGGCCGATAGCGGTAATCCTGATAGACGTCGTGCGTAGCCGCCAACAGCCGAACCACCGACTCAGCCCGTTCGCTGTACCGCCCCATCCAGAACAGATCATTGAGCACACGCGGCGAACTGATCGCCTCGACGACCGGCACCGCCCTGCGCAACCGTTCCTCGTGCGGCGCTTCGGAACTCACGGCAGGCACCGTCGCCGGAGCCGCGCGCACCCACACATCTTTGGCGGCCACCTTGATCACGCTGCGGGTGGGTTCCAGGCGCATCCGCTGCTGCCCGAGCCCGCCCGACATCGCCGTGTAACCACCGCGCCGGGCCAGCGAGAACAACCGCATCCCCACCGGTGCGGGCGCCAACCCGGCCGGACCGTCGACCGCGGGCGCGACCGAGAACTCGGCGGGTTCCTGCCCGATCCACTTCCACTTCTCGACCTCGATCCGGGCGGCGAGGTCGGTACGTTCCGCTGCGGACAGACTGGGCCCGAAGATCGTCGACCCGTCCACTGCGGAGCGGATCACCAGGTCACCGACGTGCGAGACCAGATGCGAACGTTCGGTGTCGTCGCCGCCCCAGTAGCTCGGAGTGGCTTCGAGCAGCAGCTCCTCCCCCAATACCGAGCGGGCGATGCGCGGCAGGAACGGACTCAGCGCGGGCGACTCCAACAGCCCGCTACCCAGCGTATTGACCACGGTCACCGCACCGCGGCGCAGCACTTCCACCAGCCCGACCACGCCGAGCCGCGAATCCGGCCGAAGGTCTAGCGGGTCGGAGAACTCGGCGTCCACGCGCCGCAACACCACATCGACCCGTTCCAAACTGCCCAGCGACCGCATCCACAGCGCACCGTCGCGCACCACCAGATCAGCGCTCTCGACCAGCGGGAACCCGAGCATCTGCGCGAGATAGGCCTGGTCGAACGCGGTTTCGGAGTGCGAGCCGGGGCTGAGCACGACCACGACGGGCTCCTCCCCGTCGGCCAGTTCCGGCGCCGCCTCCTCGAGCATCAACCGCATCGCCCGCGCGAACGGCGTCAGCGGACGCGGGCCCGCGTGTTCGAATGCTTCGGGAATGGCCGCGGCCACCACGCGCCGGTCGGCCAGCGCGTACCCGGCCCCCGAGGGCGCCTGCGCCCAGTCGGCCAGCACCCGAAACTGCCCGTCGCTCCAGCGGCTGATGTCGCAGGCGTGCAGGAACAGCTGATGGTTACCCGGAATGGTGATGCCGTGCGCGGCCCGCACATACCCGGTACTGCCGAAGACCAACTCCGGCGGCAGCAGACCGGAATTCAGCAGCCTGCGCGGCCCGTACACATCGGTGAGCACCTCGTCGAGCACCCGCGACCGCTGGACGAGCCCGGTTTCCAGGCGGGTCCAGTCCTCCGCGGAGACCAGCAGCGGAATCGGGTCCAGACGCCACGGCTGCGGGATGGCGGTGTCGTCGTCGCCACCGAGACCGACCTCGGTGTAGGTGACACCGTCGTCCTCGATCTGCCTGCGCACCCGATGATCGATCCGGTCGATCCCGCCGATCCCCTGGTCGACGAAGTCCGCCGACAGCTCCGACCACATCGACCGCACCCGGCCGCGCCCGTCGACCAACTCGTCGTAGTAGCCCGTGGTCGGCCGCCCGCACTCGTCGAACCGGGCCTGCGTCTTGCTCTCGGCCCGATACCGCGCGAACTGCTCAGCCACCGCTGCGCGCACGCCCGTCGTCGACCCGTCCCCCAGCGCTTCGTCGCGCACCACCCGAGCCTCCTGTAATTTTCGCGGCCAACCCGACAAAGACCGCCTACCCGTGGAGGGCCCGCGCACTCACCCGAAATCTCTCGCCTAGCGGCCCCACACGGTTCGCGCGCGGCGTAGGTCCAGGATGCCTGGTGCGCCGACATCGGTCGACTGCGCCGCGATCTTCGCACGGAGTTCGGCGGGATCCATCGGATTCACCGTATGTCCGGCCGCCTCGAACCGACGGTTGCGGCGCGACTGCGCGGCCACGGCGTTGACGGGTGCGTCGTCGTAGGCGCGACCGCCGGGGTGCACGACGTGATAGGTGGCGCCGCCACGGGAGATGCCCGTTGCCACGTCTACCAGGTCGAATACCAGCGGCGCGTCGACGGTGATCGTCGGGTGCAGCGAGTTCGGCGGCTGCCAGGCGCGGTAGCGCACGCCCGCCACCTGGACGTCGGATTTGTCGGTGGCCAGCAGCGGGACCGGCATGCCGTTGCAGGTCAGCACGTACCGGCCGCGATCCGCGCCGACCAGTCGCACCTGCAGGCGTTCCACCGACGAGTCGACGTACCGGGCGGTGCCCTGCCCGGTGGTCTGTTCGCCCAGGGTCAGCCACGGCTCGATCGCGCCGCGCAGTTCCAGTTCCGCCTCGCCGATCATCGCGGTGCCGATGCGCGGGAACCGGAACTCGGTGAACGGGTCCAGCCACGCGGTATCGAAGTCGACCCCTGCCGCGCGCAGGTCAGCGGCCACTTCCGCGATGTCGTTCATCAGGAAATGCGGCAGCAGATAGCGCCCGTGCAGGTTGGCCCCGTGCCGGATCAGCGGCGCGCGCAACGGCTTGTCCCAGAACATCGCGACCAGACCGCGCACCAGCAACGACTGCACCATCGCCATCTGGAAATGCGGCGGCATCTCGAAACCGCGCAGTTCCAGCAGCCCGAGTCGGCCCCGCGCGGAATCGGGGCTGTACAGCTTGTCGATGCAGAACTCGGCACGGTGGGTGTTGCCGGTGAGGTCGGTGAGCAGATGCCGCAACGCCCGGTCGATATGCCAAGGGGCCGAACGGATTTCCGACGGAGTTGAACCGTCGGACTGCTCGGCGGACAGTCGCGCGACCTCGGCGAACGCGATCTCGAGTTCGTACAGCGCGTCTTCGCGACCCTCGTCGGCGCGGGGTGCCTGCGAGGTCGGTCCGATGAAACGCCCGGAGAACAGGTACGACAGCGCGGGGTGTCGCTGCCAATAGGTGAGCATCGACACCAGCAGATCCGGACGACGCAACATCGGCGAACGCGCGGGCGTGACCCCACCCAGGGTGATGTGGTTACCGCCGCCGGTGCCGCCGTGCGTGCCGTCCACATCGAACGACTCGGTGCTCAACCGAGCCAGCCTGGCCTGCTCGTACAGGGTGTTCAACACCTGCGCCTGCTCGGCGAACGAGCTGGTCGGCATGATGTTCACCTCGATTACGCCAGGGTCCGGCGTCACCGAAAACGTGTGCAGCCGTGCGTCACTGGGCGGTGCGTAGCCCTCCAACACCACCGGCTGCCCGATCGCCACCGCCGCGGCCTCGACCTTGGCGATCAGATCGAGGAAATCGTCCAACTCGGTAACCGGCGGCAGGAACACGTGCAGCCGCCCCTGCCTGACCTCGGCCACCAGCGCGGTCGTCGGCGTGAAATCAGCCGGTTCCACCGCGGCGGGCGGCTCGGACCGCTTGTCGGACAACGGTTTCTGGTACAGCGGATCACTGTCGGGCAGCACCGGCGGCGCGTGCCAAGACACCGACCCGATCGGAAGTCGCAGTCCCGCAGGCGAATCACCGTCCGCGAGGACAATCCGCCCCGGCCCGTCCTCACTGCGCCCACGCCGCAACTGCCAATCGGCACTGGCCCAACCCGCCCCGTCGGCGCGCCGGTGAATCGGCAACACATACGCCGAAGGCCGGTCGACCGACTCCTCCAACGTCTCGAGCAACACCCGCCGTACCTCGGGCGAGTCCTCCGTGGGATCGATATCGGCGACAGGCGGATCCCCGTACGGCGCACTCACCGTCGCCGCCAACCGCGCCAACGGATCCTCGAACGCGGGCCGCACCTGCCCCTCCGGCAGCCCGAGCGTGCCGGCGATCTCCGCGATCAACGCCCTGGCCGCATCGATATCAGCCGCAGGCGCCCGATCCGGGATCACCCCGGCAGCCGAGTTCTGCTGCGGCGACTCGGTAGCGCGAACCCCCTTGGCCGCAGCCTCTTTCGCCGCAGCCTTCGCCTTCTTCCCGCGCAACTTCTTCTTCCCGAGCCCCTTCCGTGCGGCGGACTTGGCCTTCTTGTCGGCCTTCTCCGACACCTTGGACTTCTTCGCCGGGCGAACAGAACCACCGGCATCAGCGCAGGCCTGCTGCGCCTCCGTCGGCCGCCGATGTTCGGCCTCGACCAGACCGACAGGCTCGTCGATCAACACCGGCGCGTCCTCGAACTCCACCAACTCGACACCGGAATCAGGCGCATCGGCGAGGTAATCCGCCTCGACCGCCGACTCCGTGCGGTCGCCGACATCGGCAAGCTCGTCGGCCGGTTGGAATCCCGCACTCCGGTCATCCGCATCAGCGAGGCCCATCGTGACCACCGCGGCAGCCACCGCACCCTGATCCGGCAGCGTCGGCCCGGCGACCGCCCCGAACATCTCACCGGGCGCATCCGCCCCACCCGCGAGACCGAGCGCGATCACCGCCCCGGCGACATCACCCACCCCACCCGGATCGACCATCTCGAGCACATCGCCACCGACCCCCTGCGTCTCACCGTCATCGGCCAGCCCCAACGCGACGACCGCCGCAGCGACCTCACCCCCACCGACTCGACGCCGCGCATCGAACACTGCGACCATATCGACCGGACCAGCGGAAACCCGGTCGACCGCAGCCGAACGAGGCGCATCGAGCACCGACACCGAATCCGAAGCCCACTGCTGCTCATCGACGGAATCATCGCCGTCATCAGCCAACCCCAACGCGACAACAGCCGACGCGACCTCAGCCCCCGCAGGCGCGTACCCGTTCGAACGCGCCACGCTGCGCGCAACCGGCGTCCACGGATCAGCAAGCAAATCCTGCCGCGTCCAGATCGGCTCACCATCGGCCCGCCACGCGATCGCGATCTCCCAGCGCGGCAACGGCTCTCCCGGATACCACTTGCCCTGGCGATACTGCACGATCCCGGTCGGCGCGTAGATCGACCGCAGCCGATCACTGAGGTCGACCGCACGCTCACGCTTGTGCGCACCGTCGGCATCGGTGGTCCACTGCGCGCTGACCTGGTCGTCGATGGACACGAACGTCGGCTCGCCACCCATCGTCAGCCCCACATCGGCCGCGGCCATCCGCGCATCGATCGCGGCACCGGAGGCGACGATCCGCTCCCATTGAGATTCGGTGTAGGGCAACGTGACTCGCGGATCCTCATGAATCCGCCGCACCACATTGCTGAAATCCAGTGTCGCCTCGGTGATCCCGGTCGCGCCCGTGATCGGAGCAGCGGCGCCGGGATGCGGGGTCGCCGCGAGCGGGATATGCCCCTCGCCCGCGAACAGGCCGGACGTGGGATCCATGCCTACCCACCCAGCGCCGGGCAGATACACCTCGGTCCAAGCGTGCAGATCGGTGAAGTCCGCGGTCGGACCCGAAGGCCCGTCCAGCGACGGCACGTCCGACGTCAACTGCACCAGATACCCGGAGACGAACCGCGCCGCCAACCCCAGCTCGCGCAACACCCCCACCAGCAACCACGCCGAATCACGGCACGACCCCAGCGCGGTGCGCAACGTGTGATCCGGCGTCTGCACACCGGCTTCCATGCGCACGGTGTAGTCGACGCTGTTGCGCAGCGCGTAGTTCAGTTCGACCAGATAGTCGATGGCCCTGATACGCCCCTGCGGCCGGTGCACCCGCGCCCAGTCCTGCAGCAGCTCCCCCGGCCCACTGCCCGGCCCGTCCTCGTCGACACGCCGCAGATAGGGCGCGAGATCCTCGGCCAGGGCCGCGTCGTACTCGAACGGGATGAACTCCGCGTAATCCTCGATGAAGAAGTCGAACGGGTTCACCACCTCGAGGTCGGCGATCAACCCGACGGTGATCGACAACTCCTTGGTCGGCGTCGGAAACACCAGCCGCGCAACGAAATTGCCGAATGCGTCCTGCTGCCAGTTGACGAAGTGATCCGCAGGCGACACCTCTAACGAATACGCCTCGATCGGTGTCCGCGAATGCGGCGCAGGACGCAACCGCACTTCATGCGGATGCACCTCGACGAGACGATCGAACGAGTATGCCGTGCGGTGCTCGAGTGACACCTTGATGCCCATTCACCCAGTGGACCACACACCACCGACACGGCGCGGGCTGACGAAACCTGAGTTTCCCGACGGGCACCCGTTTCGAAACACGCTGGTAATAGCGCGAGCCGCGGACCCGCATCGATGGCAGGCGAACCCGCTGCCCGTAGGGTGAAGCAGGTGAGCTACGACCACATCCTGCTGCCGTCCGGCGTCGCCAGCTCCGTCGACGAAATCGACGCGTACCTGGCCGCCCAGGAGGGCCTACCCGAGTCCGAGCCGATCGCGCGGATCGCCGCCGAGCTGAACGCGCGCAATGCCGAACTGCCCGAGGAGGACTCGTTCCTCAGCGTCGCGACGGTGGGCGGCCCCAGCGGCGACACGCTCTACGTCCCCTCGCCGTACGACGCCATCGGCTTCGTGCGCAACCTGCTGTTCGACCTGGCCACACCCCTCGGCTACGCCGTCTACGACCCGCAGCTGACCTGGCTGATCGACCCGGCCGGACACATCCCGATCAATGTCACGCACGGCGGCGCGGGCGAATTCCCGTACCTCACCGAGGAATTGGCGCACCGTTGGGTCGCTGGCCTGGCCGCCCCCAACCCGTACCTGATCGTCGAGCAGGGCGAGCAGCGCTACATCCAGACCTACCGCGACCCCAGCGGCCCGTACACCCTGGAATACCGCGACGGCGCCCCCGACCGGCACTTCGGCACCACCCTGGACGATCCGGCACAGGTCGCGAGCATCATCTGGGACTGGGCCAACGGCAAACCCGACATGGGCAGCGACGTGACCTGGTCGCGCGTGGAGATCTAGTCCCTACAGCGTCCGTCGACCCGACAGCGCGCGACCCAGCGTCAGTTCGTCGGCGAATTCCAGATCGCCACCCATCGGCAGACCCGACGCCAACCGCGTCACGGTGAGCCCGGGGAAATCGCGCAACATCCGCACCAGGTAGGTCGCGGTGGCCTCGCCCTCGGTATTGGGGTCGGTCGCGATGATCACCTCGCTCACATCGATGCCGTCCTCCTGATTGCCGATGCGGGTCAACAACTCCCGAATCCGCAACTGGTCGGGCCCGACACCGCTGAGCGGATCGAGCGCACCACCGAGCACGTGGTACCGACCACGGAACTCGCGGGTGCGCTCGATCGCCTGCACATCCTTTGGCTCCTCGACCACACAGATCATCGTGCGGTCGCGGCGCGGGTCGGCACAGATCCGGCACAGCTCACCGTCGGCGACCGTGCCGCACGACACGCAGAACTGCACGCCGTCGCGCACCTTCTGCAAGGCGGCCTGCAACCGGTCGATCTCCGGCGGCTCCACCTGCAGCAGATGAAAAGCGATGCGCTGTGCGCTCTTCGGACCGACGCCGGGCAGCTTGCCCAGCTCGTCGATCAGATCCTGTACCGGCCCCTCATACATCAGAAGTCGGGCAGACCGGGCATCGAACCGCCGCCGAGACCCTGCGACAGCGGACCGAGACGCTCGGCCGCGAGCTGCTGCGCATTGGCCATCGCATCGTTGATCGCCCCGATGACCAGGTCCTGCAGACCGTCGACATCGGCGGGATCGACCACCTTCGGATCGATCGTCAGCGCGGTCACCTCGCCACTGACCTTGATCGTGGCCTGCACCAGACCGCCACCGGCCTGACCCGACACCGAGGTCTCGGAGAGCTCGGCCTGCGCCTGCATCACTGCCTGCTGCATCTGCTGAGCCTGAGCCAGCAGTGCCTGCATATCGAACTGACCATCACCGGGTTGCACAACACTCCTGTGTTTATTCGGCGGCCGGGGCCGCGGGGGTTTTCGGCCCTCGAGGCCGCACCCGAGGGACGATACTGCGCCTTCGACGTTCCGTCGCGCCCCCCAGGTGCGAGGCGGCCGAAAACCGTGGGAGCGGGGATGGGCGCGTTGTGTTGTCAGTTTAGTCGTAGGCGTCAGGTGCGGCGGTTGGGATAACCGTTGCCGCCACAGCGTCGAATCTCCACCCGATAGATGCTCGATCGCGCTAGCTTGGATATGTGCGGCATGGTCGGTTTCGGCCGCCGCGTACCGACTGAAACGCCGGTGACACCGATTGTCGAGAGGTGGTCACATGGATCCGGAGCCGACGCGGTTGCAGCGCGGGCACTCCGAGGCGGCGGCCGGGGGATTGAACACGCAGCGGACGGTGGCTCCGGGGGAGCCGGACGAGGCGGTGATCGCGGAACTCGACGTCATGGGGTTGACGGGGGCCAAGGAGATCGGGCGGGGCGGGTTCGGGGTTGTGTACCGGGCTTTACAACCGGCGCTGGATCGGGCCGTCGCGGTGAAGGTGCTGTCCTCGGAGATCGATATGGAGAGCCGGGAGCGGTTTCTGCGCGAAGAACAGGCGATGGGCAGGCTGTCGGGGCACCCGAATATCGTCGACATCCTGCAGGTCGACGTGACCGAGACGGGTCTGCCGCTGATCGTGATGCCGTACTGCTCGCGCGGCTCGTTGGAACGGCTCATCCATGATCGCGGCCCGCTGACCTGGGCGGATACCCTGCGTGCGGGGGTGAAGTTGGCCGCGGCGATCGAGTCGGCGCATCGTGCGGGGATCCTGCACCGGGATGTGAAACCGGCGAACGTGCTGATCAGCGGTTACGGCGAACCACAGCTCACCGACTTCGGCATCGCACGGATTCCCGGCGGGTTCCAGACGTCGAGCAGTCTGATCACCGGGTCGCCCGCGTTCACCGCGCCGGAGGTTCTCAAAGGCCATGAACCGACCGTGCGGTCTGATGTCTACGGGCTCGGCGCGACCCTGTTCGCCCTGCTGACCGGCCACGCCGCGTTCGAACGCCACACCGGCGAGAAGGTGGTCGCCCAGTTCCTGCGCATCACCACCCAGCACGTCCCCGACTTGCGCGCTCAGGACATCCCCGGCGACGTGGCCGCGGTGATCGAACGGGCCATGTCCCCTGACCCGAACGACCGTCCGGCCTCGGCCTACGAGTTCGGCGAACTGTTGCGCGAGGTCCAGCGCGCGCACGCGCAGATGCCCGACGAAATGGCGCTGCTGGACTCCACGGACACCACCGACGAGGCGCCTCACGCGCTGAAATCGGTGACCGGCCACCGTAGTTGGCCGTTGACGCTGCAACCGGCGGGCGCGTCGATGCCCATGCCCAGCACGACAACCGGCACCCTGCCGCCCACCGCCGCCACCAAATTCCGCCCGCCCACCCCAGCCCGCGAGCCCTTTCCGCGTCAACGCCTGCTCGACGTCCTGCGCGACGGAGGTCAGCGCCGCCTCGCCCTGATCCACGCCCCTGCCGGTTTCGGCAAGAGCACCGTCGCCACCCAATGGCGCGCTGACCTGGCCACTCGCGACATTCCGGTCGCCTGGCTCGGTGTCGACCAGGACGACGACAGCGAGATCTGGTTCCTGGCGCACCTCATCGAATCCATCCGCCGCGTGCGCCCCGATGTCGGCGCGGGCCTCGAGCAGGTGCTGGAGGAACGGCCCGCCGACGCGGTCGCCTACGTGATCGCGAAACTGATCGACGAGATCCACGCCAGCGGTGAACCGGTGGTGATCGTGGTGGACGACTGGCATCGCGTGCGCGACCCCGGCGTGCATCGGGCGATGGCGGCGTTGCTCGACAACGGTTGTCACCATGTGCGGTTCGTGATCACCAGCCGCGATCAAGCCGGCCTGCCGATCAGTCGGTTGCGGGTGCGCGACGAACTGGTCGAGTTGGATGCCGCCGCGCTGCGCCTCACCGAATCCGAAACCCGGCAGATCCTGGTGGAGCGCAACGGTTTCGCGCTCACCGACGAGCAGATCGAGCAGATCCACACCGCCACCGACGGCTGGCCCGCCGCGATCCAACTGGTGAGCCTGACGCTGCGCGGAAAAGCCGACCCGGCGCAGCTGCTCAGTTCGCTGGCCGAGGGCGGGCACGGGATGCGGGAGTATCTGGCGGAGAACGTGCTCGACGCGTTGGCGCCGCAGCAGTTGGAGTTCCTGATGGCGATCTCGGTGGTCGAGCGGGTGAACGGTTCGCTGGCCGGGCTGCTCGCCGATGTGCCCGACGGCGCGGCGATGCTGGAACAGTCCGAGCAACGGGAGCTATTTCTGCATCGGGTTCAGCATGATCCGGAGTGGTATCGGATGCAGCCGTTGTTCGCCGAGCATCTGCGTGCGCGGCTGGAACGCGAGCATCCGGGGCGTTCGAAAGTGTTGCACCGCAGGGCGGCTCGTTGGTATGCCGAGCATCAGTCGTTGCGGAAGTCGGTGGATCACGCGCTGGCGGCGACCGATCTCAAGCTGGCCGCCGATCTGCTCGAAAGCGGTGGCATGGATCTGATCGATGGGTCGCGGCTGGCTACCCTGCTCAGCAGCGTGTCGAAACTGCCTGTGCAGCAGGTGACTTCGCGGTCGAAGCTGTTGATGGCGGTGGCTCGGGCGAATATGAACATGCAGCAGACGGGGTCGGCGCGCAGTGCGCTGGGTCGGTTGTCGAACCTGCTGGCGCGCAGTTCGCCAGACGGGCCGGAGGTGTCCGAACAGCGGTCTGCGGCAACGGTGTTGGATGCGGCGGATCGGGTGGCGCATGATGACACCGCCGAGGTGGCCGACCGGCTTGCTTCCCTGGTGGCGCAGCCGAACGACCTGCCCGTCTGGACGGTTTCCACCGCCGCGAACTTGATGTCGTTCGTTCGACTGTGCGAGTTCGATTTCGCCGCGGTGACGCAGTTGCAGGACTGGGCGGCGGACTATCACGCGCAGTCGAAGGATCCGCTCGGTCCGGTGTTCGGACTGTGCGCGCTGGGCGATTCTGCTTACGAGCAGCTCGATATCGCTACTGCCACAGACTGTTTCGAGCAGGCCTACGAAACCGCACGGCAGCGAGCCGGCCCGCATTCGGACGCCGCCCGTGTCGCAGCCGCTCTGCTGGGCGAGTTGGCCTATCGCCGTGGTGATCTGGCGGCTGCTGATCGACTACTCGACGAGAGTCACGAGCTGGTGACCAGGGTCGGGCCGGTCGACTTCCTGATCGCGACGTTCGTGATCGGGGCCAGGGTGAAGGCCGCGCTCGGCGACCAGTACACGGCCTCGGCCCGGCTCGACGAAGGCGCGCGGGTGGCCGCGGAGAACAACCTGGCCCGCCTGGACGCCCATGTCCGCGCCGAGCGGTCCCGACTCGGGCTGCCCACCGGTCCCGACAACTTCGCACCGGACACGTCCGGCAATGGCGTGCGTCGTAGCAAGAAGGGCGCCCCCGCGCTGATCACCGAGGCGCGCGCCATCGCCGACATCCGGGTACTGCTGTCCGAGCAGCGCCTACGCGCCGACGATCGCGCGGCCCGGCACGCCAGGGTGATCTACGCGCAGACACTCGAACAGAACCGTCCCCGTGCGGAATTGGACGCGACCTTGCTGCTTGCCGAGTGCCTGGCGTCGGCAGGGTGGGTCGGGGAAGCGACCGGGCTGGTGCTGCCGGTCCTGCGCACCTGCGCCGAACTCGGCTGGACCAGACCGCTATTGGACGCGGGCCCGGGGGTGGTGGGCCTGCTCCACGTGCTGCGCACGCAATCCCATGACGGGCAGGACCACCCGATCCTGCAGGCCCTCCCCGGTCACTTCCTCGACCAATTGCTGTAATTTTTGCGGCTGGCGCCGCGGTTCTCGGCGCTTAACTCCACCTCTTCCCTCCCTACGGGCACTCCTTCGTCGCACCCTCCGGTCAGTCCATCGGCGGAGGCGCGCCGAGAACACGGCAACAAGCTAAGGCGTCCACCAAGGTCGCAACGGCACATCCCAGGTTCCGTCGGGGCCCAACTTCACGCCGAGCACGTGATGCAGCTGCACCACGTTGCGCTGGAAGCCCAGTCGGCAGCCCGCCATGTACAGGCCCCACACCTTCGCGGTGCCCTCACCGACCTCGTCGACGCAGGCGTCCCAGTTTTCGACCAGGTTCTTGCACCATTCGTGCAGCGTGAGGGCGTAGTGCTCGCGCAGGTTCTCCTCGTGCAGTACCTCGAGGCCGATGTTCTGGGCCTCGGAGACGATGCGGCCGGAGCCGATCAGTTCGCCGTCGGGGAAGACGTAGCGGTCGATGAAGTCGCCGGCTTTGGTGGTGCGGGTGTTGTCGTGGCGGGTGATGCAGTGGTTCAGGAACAGGCCGCCGTCGCGCAGCTTGTCCTTGATGAAGCCGAAGTAGTACGGGTAGTTGTGCACGCCGATGTGCTCGGTGAGGCCGATCGAGGACACCGCGTCGAACTCACCCTCGGGGATGTCGCGGTAGTCGCTGTGCCGGACCTGCGCCAGCTCGCTCAGGCCTTCCTCGGCGATCTTCTGCTGCGCCCACGCGGCCTGTTCGGCGGACAGGGTCGCCCCGATCACGTGCACGCCGCGTCGTGCCGCGTACCGGACCATGCCGCCCCAGCCGCAGCCGATGTCGAGCAGCCGGTCGCCTTCTTTCAGGCGCAGCTTGTCGAAGATCAGCCGGTACTTGTTCTCCTGTGCTTGCTCGAGCGTCCAGTTCTCGTCGCCGTAGACCGCGCAGGTGTAGGTCATCGACGGGCCGAGGACGTATTCGTAGAACTTGTTGGACACGTCGTAGTGGTGGTGGATCGCCTCGGCATCGCGAGTCTTGGAGTGGCGTAAGCCTTCCAGCGCGATCCGGCGCCAGCGCGGCAGCGTCTCCTGCGGCGGCGGCGCGATCGGTTTGAGCCGTTCCCAGCCCAGCGAGCGGGCGATCGTCACCAGCGACAGGGCCGACGGGCGATGGAACTTCATGCCCTGCATGGCTTTCAGCAGGTCGTAGGGGTCGCCGGGGTGCACACCGTCGGCGACCATGTCGCCGGCGATATAGGCGCGCGCCATGCCGAGGTCGCCGGGGGCACCCGCCAGATAGTTGATGCCGCGCGGGGTTTTGATCTCGAGGGTGTAGGGCGCGTCCTGCGGTCCGGTCGCGCTACCGTCGTAGGCGGTCAGGCGGACCGGGACATCGCCGTTCACGAGGGTTTCGAATACCTCCGCGATCGTGAGCCGGGTCCCCAGTTCGGATAGGCCGACGGCCTTGTCAGTTCGGTCCTTGAATGTCGTCACTTGCGTTGCACCGCCTTCGAATACAGATTCAGCAGTCGTTGGTCCGGGTCGTAACGGTTCTTCAGTTCGGTGTAGGTGTCGCCGCCGTACAGCTGGGCGAACTCGGCCTCGTCGTAGTACGAGTCCGAGTACAGCGACTTGTGTCCGTCGAACGCGGACACGATCTTCTCGATCGCGCGGTTGGCCGCCCCTTCCGGTTGACCTCGCTTGGTCGGCACCGCCGACCAGAATCCGACATTGACGTACGTGCGTTGCGGTTCGAGCGGGTACAGCGGCCACGGACGCGCGTTCTCCGTAGCGGGGTCATCGACGGCACGTAACCGCAATGGGCACAACCAGATCGGCTCGATCGGTATTTCCCGCAGGAACCACTCGACGAAGTCGGCGGTGTGTTGCACAGGGACCTCGATGTCCTGCACGACGCGTTCCTGCGGGGGGTTGCCTTTGCGGGCCTCGAGACGGTCGCCGATGTGGTGCTTGCGGTCCAGCGCGACCAATTTCCAGTAGAAACTGCTGCGACGGTGCGACTTCGGCCAGAGCCTACGGATCTTCGGGTTCTGCGCCCCGAAGGCGCGCGAGCACCAGAACCAGTCGGTGTCCCAGCGCCACAGGTAGTCGGCGATGGTCAGCCGGTCGCGTTTCACGCCGTCGGCGTGCTGCAGGGAACGGTAGAAGATGTCCATGCCGGTGTAGTCGGAGACCGGGCCCGGTTCGTCGGTCTTGCGACCCAGCGTCAGGTAGCTTTCGCCGGCGCTGAACACCACACCGTCGAGGTAGTCGACATCCTCGTTGTCGTACCGACGTTCCTCGACGATGCGGGCGAGCTCGGCTTCCATGTCGCGCAGGTTGTGGAAACGCACGTGCCGCAGTTCGACGAACGGCAGGACCGGTTCGAGCTCGATCTTCAGGCGGACGGCATAGCCGAGGGTTCCGTAGGAGTTGGGGAAGCCGTGGAACAGGTCGGCGTTCTCGCCGGTCGGGGTCGCGGTGATGATCTCGCCCGCGCCGGTCAGAATGTCCATTTCCAGCACGGATTCGTGGGGTAGACCGTTGCGGAACGAAGTCGATTCGATGCCGAGGCCGGTCACCGCGCCGCCCAGGGTGATGGTTTTGAGCTGGGGCACCACCAGCGGCGCCAACCCGTACGGGAGGGTGGCCGCCACCAGGTCCTCATAGGTGGTCATGCCCGCCACATCGGCCGTGCGCGCTTCGGGGTCTACCGCGATCACCTGCCCCAGGCCCGACACGTCCAGCCCGGGCGCGGTGGTGGCCGCCCTGGCTCGGAACAAGTTCGACGTCTTCTTCGCCAGTCGGACGACGGCACCGGGTGGGATGGCGCGATAGCTGTCCAGCAGTCGCTTCACCCCCGCTCGATGCGCGGCATATCCGGACTCGCGCGCGGCCGGTTCGTGACCAGCCCTACCCAAAAGACTCACTGCCACCCCCTCGACGCTAGTACGAGCCTGACCGCTGGGCCACCGGTTACTTGCGCGCCGCGACAAAATGTCACGCACATGTTTCTCCGCCGCCGCAACCTGGCCGGGTGATCCGCACTGGCACAGGGCAGGATGTAACCCGGTCGAGATATATCGTCACCCCCCAGCAAGGAGTCACACAGTGGGACAGGTCAGCGCCAGCAGTTCGATCGTGGTCGCAGCGGATCCGCAGCGCACGCTCGCGGCCATCGGCGATTACGAGACGATCCGGCCGCGCATTCTTTCCTCGCACTACCGCGACTACAAGGTGATCGAGGGCGGTCAGGGCGCGGGCACCGTGGTGGAGTGGACGTTGCAGGCCACCGAGAAGCGGTCCCGCAACGTCCGCGCGACCGTGACGGTGTCGGATTCGGTGCTCACCGAGCGTGACGCCAACTCCACCATGGTCACCACCTACACCGTCACCCCCGACGGCACCGGCTCGAAGGTCACCGTCGACACCAGCTGGAAGGGCGCGGGCGGTATCGCCGGCATCTTCGAAGGCATCTTCGCGCCGCTGGGCCTGAAGAAGATCCAGGCCGAGGTGCTGGGCAAGCTCGCCGCCGAACTGGCCTGAGCGCAGTCGCTGGTCAGTCCTTGCCGATGTCGAAGAGATTTCCTTCGGGGTCGGCGAGGGTTGTCCACTGGATGCCGTACTCGTCGAAGTCACCGATGTGCTTGCCGCCCAAGCTGACTGCGCGCTCGATGTAGTCCGCCCATTCCGCGGTGTGGAAGTCCAGGTGGACCACGTTCTTGCCAGGGGTCTTGTCGGCGACCTGGATGAACATCAGGATCGGGGAGAGTCCCGCGGATTTCCCGACCGTGGCGAAGAACGGTGTGGCTTCCGGGTCCACCGGCACGTCGAGCAGTTGGGCGTAGAACTGCGCCTGCGCGGACGCGTCGCTGCAATCCATGGTGATGTTGGCCAGGGCGATGGTCATGAGGTCTCTCCTTCGGTGATCGGCCAGCACACTTCGGTGCGGAATTCGGCCGGGTTGTCGGTGATGTCAGGGCCCACGAGATAGCGCTCGCGGACCGGTTCGTCGGGCAGTACGGCGTCGTGTTCGGCGACGTGGCTGCCCAGGGCGCCATAGGTGCGGTCGAAGTCTTCGAACGGGCCGTCGTGCACGGCCACGGCGAACTGGCGGGACGGGAACTCCAGCACAGCGAAGTCGCCGATCGGGACGAAGTCCGTTCCGGGCGGTAACGGCACGAACGCGGTGACCTCGCCGTTGTCGTCGGTGAAGAACTCGTTCGAATAGGTCGCTCCCGCAACACCTGCCGGGTCGATACCCGCTTCGAGCAGGATCATGTACAGCTGTTCGAAGACGGTCCCGCACCATGTGTCGATGCCGGTCCTGTCGACCTGGTCCGTGTAGGCGAGAGCGGTGAACGCGGGCTCGACGCGGTAGTCGACGTCGATCGGCGGCGGGGGCGCGGTGAGCAGCGCGCGCAGCGACAGGATCACCTCCCGGGTGCGATCCAGTTCCGCCTCCATCCTGGTCAGATGCGCCCGTAAGGCGGCGTCACGCTCGGCGGGGTCGGCCGCGGCCAGCACGGTGCGGATTTCGGGCAGCGGCATGTCGAGATCGCGCAGGCGGCGGATCAGATGCGCGCCCTCCACCTGGTCGGTGGAATACCGGCGATACCCGGTGCCCGCGTCTACCGACGCAGGCTCGAGTAGCTCGATCTCGTGGTAGTACCGCAGCGTTTTCACGCTCAGATGGGTGAGGCGGGCGAACTCGCCGATCGCCACGGTTGCTGTCATGAGAACCAGAAAACACCCTCCAGCGGGTGGAGGGTCAAGAACTCGATCAGGCCGGTGCCAAAACGAACGCGGCCAACAGCGGCCAATCACCCTCGCGCCACCACGAATAGCCGAACCAGACACCCGGGGTGACCTCGCGAATCTCGTCGTAGACCTGCGGGGTCGGCGACGGTGCGTAGTTCAGAGCCCAGGCCGGGCCGCCGTCCAGGATCGAGGAGGCTCGGTAGACGTCGGCCGGGAAGGCTTCGATGCCGGCGCCGGTGACCCGGTTGGTGAGGGAGCCACCGTCGGGCCCCGTGCGGAACACCTTGCCGATCCACAGCGCGGGCGCCACCGATTCCAGCTGCGGCGGCCGCGTCACCCACCCGTTGGTGAGCCCGTTCGCGATCGCCCCCGCCTGCGAGTCCCGGTAGATCTGGTCCTGCTGGGTGACATTGCACCGGAACCGCAACGAGTCGATGGTCGCCCCACGATTGCCAGGATCGAGATAACAACCGTTGCCGTAATCAGTGATTCCCGCCCCGGAATCAGCCGATACGGCAGCGGATGAGAAAAGAACCAGGCTGGCGACGGATGCGCACGCGAAGGAAACAGCGGACGCCCGCGCAAGAAACGCATTCATCAGATCTCCTAGAGATTGCTGAACCATTGCCCGACCTACCCTGATCGTAGGCCCATCGCCCTGGTGGAGCCATCCCTGTAGCAACCACCGCCGTCCGATCGATCCTCGACGCCGCACTAGCCACCACAGACCAAGATGTCGTCGCATCAGCCGTCGCCGACCTGCTCAAACGCGGCATAGCGAGTCGCCGCACACTGCTCCACCGCGCGCAGGAATCAGGCCCGCGCGCCGAACTGTCCATCGAACGAGCAGTACGGGACGGAGTACGTGATTTCCAATTCCGTGTTCTCACATAGCATTTGAGCAATACCTGGTCGCGTCATCACTTCTCGAATGGAGCACCCGCTCGCCTCAGCGATAGAGGAAAGTAGGGTCGACGGTACGAACCCGGACTGGGAGTGCCGCCGGGCTGACAAGGGGGGCTGGCTTTATGACGTATCCATCGGGACAACAGGATCCAGGGGCTTGGGGGCAGCCGCAGGGGTATGGGCCTGTTGGGTACGCGCAGGAGGTTCCGCCGCTCGGGCCGCCGCCGAAGTCGAACGCGGGGTGGATTGTCATCGCGTTGATTGTGGTGGTCGGGCTGGTCGGTGGGGCCGGGCTTTTGGTGTGGGGGGCGCGCGATGGGATCGCGGGGACGGCGGTGGCCGCGTCTGCCACGGCTACCCCGACGACGAAGACGGCGCCGACCAAGACCACCACCGGGAAGCCGACGCCCAAGGCGGGGGCTCGGTTGAGTTATGCCGATTATGAAGGTCCGTGGAACTTCAAGATGGGCGATGTCGCGATGACGGCCGACTGGGTGGAGGGGCGCGATCACAGCGGGTGCGCGCCGGTCGAGAAGGGCGGGAAACTCACCGGTCTCGGCTGCCAGTACGCCACCGAGATGCTGTTGACCGCGGAGGGCGGGGCGGTGAAGTTGAAGCAGTTCGTGTTGGGCATGAAGGACGCGGCGGCGGCTGAGGCGGCCGCGGATCAGATCGAGGAGAAGGATCTGAACGTGCGACCCGGCGGCATCATCGACGACTTCGAGACCGGCAAATGGAAGGCCAGCTCCTCGAAGGAGTTCGTGGTGATCACCCTCGCCACCGCCACCGCCGCGGTCGACGCGGCCCTGGTCGACAAGTACCTGCGCTACCGCCACACCGACATCGCCGCCGCGATCGGCTTCCGCTAGCGACTCTTGCGCCGCACCGCGGATCGGCGAAGAATTGGTTTCTCGGGAGCCGAACTTCGCGGCCAGCTCGTCGGCGCGAGCCACGAACACCGATCTCAGTCGGTCGCTTTTGGATGTCGAGTGCCCGCCAACGTCAACCAGACCACGCGAGCATCAGGATCGGGGCAATACCAGATCCGGCCGCCGGACGTGACCTCGTACTGCCACTGATCCAGGGTCGATCCACCGATCGTCCGAGTTGAATAGATGTTGCGTAGTCGATGCTGCCGCGAAGGGTTCTCCGGGTCTGTCGGCCGCTCAGTCAGCACAATCCATGCCTCCCAGGTATTCGAACGACAGACCCGACAGAGCTCTTCCCAGCCCTTGGCTGCCTCAGAGGTGGCAAATCGTGCCTCCCACGCGCCTGGCCGAGCCGGCGGCGCCACCCGATCTCCTCGTTTGGGCACGTCAGTCGCCCTCCGGTGGAGGCACTGGGCCGAAGTCGTCGTCGATCGGCGCGGCCAATTGCTTCGCGAGCGTGGGGTCGGCGAAAACCTGTGCGGTACTTCGCCATTCATGCAGAACGCGGGTCAGCAACGACCATTCCCCGAGTTCTGCTGAGGCTTGGAAGGCGCGGGCGAAGTCGCGCACGAACTCCCGCTTCGCATCATCTGGCAGGTGATCGATCCACGGGTACTCGTCGAGCAATGCCAGGGCCGCCGCGTCGTGCGGTAGATGCAACAACACGCTGCGAAGCGCACGCGCGGCGAAGACCGCGCCTTCGGACTGTCCATTCGCCCGATCCTCGCGCGTCAGCAATAGGGCCGCGCCGTCGCGGCGACGCACGCGTACGTCGCCCTGGTCGGCCAGCCGCGCCACCTGCTTTGGGTCTCGCTGTAGCTCGCTCCACTGCACTTCGGTGATCATGCCGCGTACCTCAGCCATCCGGGAACAGTTCTGAATTTTTTCAGAACTTGCGTCACAGTATGGCACGGCACGCCGTCAGAAAACAGCGGGAGCCCGCCACCGAAAGGGTGACGGGCTCCTATCCGGTGAACCGGAAGCCGTGAACTACTTGCGCAGCGAGGCCGGGACCTCGAAGCGGGAGCCGAACTTCGCGGCCAGCTCGTCGGCACGGGCCACGAAGGCCTCCTGGCCGCCGGGGTAGCCCACGATGAACTGGTGCGAGCCGCCCGACCAGGCCGGGAAGCCGATGCCGAAGATCGAGCCGATGTTCGCGTCGGCGGTGCTGGTGAGCACGCCTTCGTCGAAGCACTTCTGGGTCTCGATGGCCTCGGCGAACATCATCCGGTCCTTGAGGTCCTGGAAGGTCACACCCTCCGGGAGCTCACGGCTGGAGTTGAAGGTCTCGCGCAGACCCTCCCAGATGCCGGTGGCCTTGCCGTCGACATAGTCGTAGAAACCGGCGCCGCCCGCCTTGCCCTTGCGGTCGAACTCGTCGACCATCTTGTTGATGACCTCCGACGACGCCTTGGCGGCAGCGTTGATCTGATCCTCCTGGCCCGCCTCGATCAGCGCGGCCTGAGTCTCCTTGGAGATCTTCTGCATGGTGGTGAAGTTGAGCTCGTCGCTCAGCTTCAGCGGCGCGGCCGGGTAACCGGCCTGCAGACCGGCCTGCTCGACGGTCGACGGGTCGACGCCTTCCTTGACCATCGAGATCGCCTCGTTGATGAAGGTGCCGATCACGCGCGAGGTGAAGAAGCCGCGGCTGTCGTTGACCACGATCGGGGTCTTCTTGATCGCCAGGGTGTAGTCGTACACGCGGGCCAGCGCCTCGTCAGAGGTGTTGTCGCCCTTGATGATCTCGACCAGCGGCATCTTGTCCACGGGGGAGAAGAAGTGGATGCCGATGAAGTCCTCGGAGCGCTTCACACCCTCCGACAGCAGGGTGATCGGCAGGGTCGAGGTGTTGGAGCCGAGCAGCGCGTCGGGCTCGACGATGTCCTCGATCTCCTGGAAGACCTTGTTCTTCAGGTCCGGGTTCTCGAACACGGCCTCGATCACGAAGTCGACGCCCTTGAAGTCGGCGGCGTCCGCGGTCGGGGTGATGCGAGCCAGCAGCTCGGCCGAGCGCTCCGGGGTGGTCTTGCCACGCGACAGCGCCTTGGCCTCGATGGCTTCGGCGTAACCCTTGCCCTTGATGGCGGACTCGATGGCGACGTCCTTGAGCACGACCTCGTAGCCGGCCTTCGCCGAAACGTAGGCAATGCCGGCGCCCATCATGCCGGCGCCGATGACACCGATCTTCTTGATGTCACGCTTGGGCACATCCTCGACCGACGGACGCGAGCCGCCACCGTTGATGTGGTTGAGGTCGAAGAAGAACGCCTGGATCATGTTCTTCGCGACCGGCCCGGTGAGCAGGCTGATGAAGTAACGACCCTCGATGTCCAGCGCGTTGTCGATGTCGACCTGCGCGCCCTCGACCGCCGCGGCCATGATGGCGCGCGGGGCGGGCATGTTGGTGCCCTTGATCTGCTTGCGCAGGTTGGCCGGGAACGCGGGCAGGTTCGCCGCGAAGGCCGGGGTGGACGGGGTGCCGCCGGGGATCCGGTAGCCCTTCTTGTCCCACGGCTGCGCCGCTTCGGGGTTGGCCGCGATCCACGCCTTGGCGGCGGGCAGCAGCTCGTCGACCGAGGACACGACCTCGTCGATCAGGCCGATTTCCTTGGCCTTGGTCACGCGGTGACGCTGACCCTGCAGCAGCACCTGCATCAGCGCGTTCTGCAGACCGATCATGCGGGTCACACGGGTCACGCCGCCGCCACCGGGCAGCAGGCCCAGCGACACCTCGGGCAGGCCGATGGCCGAACCCTTGACGTCGGCCGCGATGCGGTGGTGGGTGGCCAGCGCGATCTCGAGGCCACCGCCCAGCGCCGCACCGTTGATCGCCGCGACGACCGGCTTGCCCAGCTGCTCGAGACGACGCAGCGGGCCCTTGACGCCGTTGAGCATCGTGGCAACCTCGGCCGCGTTGTCCGGGCCGACCTGCATCATGTTCTTCAGGTCGCCGCCGGCGAAGAAGGTCTTCTTGCCGGAGGTGATGACGACACCGGTGATGTCGTCCTTCTCTGCTTCGAGGCGATCAACGGTGGCGGCCATCGAGGTGATGTACGCGTCGTTCATCGTGTTGGCGCCCTGGCTGGGGTCGTCGATGGTGAGGACGACCACGCCGTCGGCGTCCTTCTCCCAGCCGATGATGTTGTCAGTCATAGTGTTTCGTTCTCTCCTGTGAGAAGTGTTCGGCCGGGGATCAGACACGCTCGATGATGGTGGCAACACCCATGCCGCCACCGATGCACAGCGTGATCAGGCCGTAGCGGCCGCCTCGACGCTCCAGCTCGTCGAGCACCGTGCCGGTGATCATCGCGCCGGTGGCACCCAGCGGGTGGCCCATCGCGATCGCGCCACCGTTGACGTTCAGCTTCTCGTCCGGGACGTTCAGGTCCTTCTGGAACTTCAGCACCACCGAGGCGAAGGCCTCGTTGATCTCGACGAGGTCCATGTCCTCGATCGTCAGACCGGCCAGAGCCAGCGCCTTCTTGGCGGCCGGGGTGGGGCCGGTCAGCATGATGGTGGAGTCCGCACCCGAGGTGGCGGTCGCGACGACGCGCGCACGCGGGGTCATGTTGGAAGCCTTACCGGCGGCCTCGGAGCCGATCAGCAGCAGGGCGGCGCCGTCGACGATGCCCGAGCTGTTGCCACCGTGGTGGACGTGGTTGATCTTCTCGATGTAGGTGAACTTCTGCAGCGCGACCGCGTCGAAGCCACCCATCTCGCCGATGCCGGCGAAGGCCGGGTTCAGCTTGCCCAGGTCCGCGGCGGTGGTGCCGGGGCGCATGTGCTCGTCGTTGTCGAGCACGACAAGGCCGTTGATGTCCTTGACCGGGACGATCGACTTGGCGAAGTAGCCGCCGGTGGTCGCCGCGGCGGCCAGGTCCTGCGAACGCACGGCGTAGGCGTCGACGTCATCGCGGGAGAAACCCTCGATGGTGGCGATCAGGTCGGCCGAGATGCCCTGGGGCACGAAGTAGCCGTCGTAGTTGGTGGCCGGGTCCAGCGCCCACGCACCGCCGTCGGAGCCCATCGGCACGCGCGACATCGACTCGACGCCACCGGCGATCACCAGATCGTCGAAGCCCGAGCGAACCTTCTGCGCAGCCAAGTTCACGGCCTCGAGGCCCGAGGCGCAGAAGCGGTTGAGCTGGAAGCCACCGACGGTGTCGGGCAGGCCGGCCGCAGTGACCGCGGTGCGGGCGATGTCCATGCCCTGGTCACCGACGGGGGTGACAACACCGAGGATGACGTCGGAGATCTGATCCTCGTTGAGGTCAGGGAAACGGTTACGCAGCTCCTGGATCAGACCAACAGTCAGATCCAGCGGCTTGACCGAATGCAGCGAGCCGTTCTTCTTGCCGCGGCCGCGCGGAGTGCGGATGGCCTCGTAGATGTAGGCCTCTGTGGTCATATCGGAGTGTTTCCTTCCTTGGGGTGCGGTGGCCGCACGAACGCCACGACCGATCGGCTGCGCGTCGTACAAATCCCGGCAAGCACCAGCGGAGCATAGAACCATGTCCATCCAGCGTTTCCGGCCACCCGTTCATACTACCGTGGTGTGCGAACTCCGGTTAACTTAACGCGCTGCGGACGGCCACTGTCAACCGTCCACACTCTTTGCCCCGAACTGTTCACGCAGCAAGGCCAAGGCGACCTCGTCCGGGTCCTGACGGTCGCCCGCGGCCACCGGCACCGCGGCGGCGGCCAACATCTCCCGTTCCTCCTCCGGGGTCGGCGGTCCGAGAACCGCGGCCGCACGCGCGGAATCGGCGTCGGACCGGGGCTGCGAGCCGTCTTCGGGGCCGGGGTCGTCGGGTAAGTCGGGGAAATCGGGCGGCGGGATGTCGTCGTCGGACGGACGGTTGGCCCGGTTCGACGACTGACTGCCCGCGGCCTGGCTCGGTCGCGAGAACTTCGGTCGACCCGCGGGCTTGGTCTCCGCCGGTCCCCGTGCGGGCGCGGCCTTGGTTGCCGGTGCTGCGCGCGGCGTGGGTGCGCCTGTTTCCCAGCGCACATCCAACTCGCGACCCAGCACCGCGCGCACCGCCGAGCGCACGGCATCGATATTGCGAGGATCGGATAGCCGCTGCGCCAGCGGAGCGCTCTGATGCGCGAACACGATCACGTCACCGTCCACCCGCGACACCGCAGCGCCCGACAACAACGCCTGCAAGGTGGCGCCGAACTCACGCACGCGCCCCTTGATCTCCGGCCACGCGGCATCGACGATCCCGACCAGATCCTCGGTCGACTCCGGTGCTTGCGGGGCGCCGGCCTGCGGTTCTGCCGGTGCGGACGGACGCTGCGGCTCGGGTTCCGCCGGTGCCGGAACCGAATCAGGCTGCGAGGCTTCTACTTCCGCGGCAACGACGTCATCGACGACGGGCGGCGCGGCGACGATGGGCGACTCCGGCGGTGCGGCGACCGGCTCCTGAGCGACGGTGCGCACGGGAGCACTTTCGACCGCTGGTTGATCGACGGCCACAGACGACGAGGCCGCTGCGGCTGCCGCGACGACCGGCACCGACGGCTCGGCCTGCGCCGGCGCAGGCTCGGGCTGTACCGGCGCAGGCACGGGCGGCACAGATACAGGCGGCGCGGCTCGGACCGGCGAATCCGCAACGGGCGAGGACGTTTCCACAGGTGGCGCGGAATGCACAGGTGCGGGGGTCGAGGGCGAACTGACGGACACCTGCTCCGCGACACCGCAGTTCGGGTTTCCACCGGCCGCTGCTTCTTTCTCAGCGCGGGCTGCGGCCAGGAGTTCCGCTCCGCGACGACGGCTTTCGCTGGTCGAGGCCTGAGCAGCCGGACGATCAACCCCCTCGCCCGCAGCCGGACCCGGACGCGCAGGAGCCGGAACAACTCCCCCGGCGAACCCACGCTCCAACCGTTCCAACCGCTGCAACGTCGCCGATTCCGCATCGGAAACCGACGGCAGCAGCATCCGAGCGCAGATCACCTCGAGCAGCAGCCGAGGTGCGGTCGCGCCGCGCATTTCACCCAGCCCCTCGTGCAGCAGTTCGGCGTAGCGGGTCAGAGTGGCGGGGCCGAGGCGTTGCGCCTGGTCACGCATCCGTTCCAGCACGTCGCCGGGCCCCGAGACCAGCCCGCGGTCGGCGGCGTCGGGGACCGCGCGCAGCAGGATCAGGTCGCGCAGGCGTTCGAGCAGGTCGACGGCGAAGCGGCGGGGGTCGTGGCCTGCTTCCATCACCGCGTCGACCGTGCCGAACAGGGCGGCGCCGTCGTCGGCGGCCAGCGCGTCGACGGCGTCGTCGATCAACGCCACATCGGTGACGCCCAGCAGCGAGACCGCGCGCGGGTAGGTGACGCCTTCGGTTCCGGCGCCTGCCAGCAACTGGTCGAGCACGCTGAGACTGTCGCGCGGGGAACCGCCGCCGGCCCGGATGACCAGCGGATACACCGCTTCCTCGACCGGGACATTCTCCTGCTCGCAGATCTTGCCGAGCAGGCCGCGCATGGTCGCGGGTGGCAGCAGCCGGAACGGATAGTGGTGCGTGCGTGAGCGAATCGTGGGCAGCACCTTCTCCGGCTCGGTGGTGGCGAAGATGAAGATCAGGTGGGCCGGTGGTTCTTCGACGATCTTGAGCAGCGCGTTGAAACCGGCGGTGGTGACCATGTGCGCCTCGTCGACGATGAACACGCGGTAGCGCGACTCGGCCGGGGCGTAGAAGGCGCGATCGCGCAGCTCACGGGTGTCGTCGACGCCACCGTGGCTGGCCGCGTCGAGTTCGGTGACGTCGAGATTGCCCGAGCCACCCGGACCCAGCGCCACACACGACGAGCAGGTCCCGCACGGCGTGGAGGTCGGCCCGTCCACACAGTTGAGCGAGCGCGCGAGGATGCGCGCCGACGAGGTCTTGCCACAACCACGCGGACCGGAGAACAGGTACGCGTGACTGATGCGCCCGGTGTCCAGCGCTGTACTCAGCGGGTCGGTGACATGCTCCTGACCCACTACTTCCGCGAATGTCGCCGGTCGATACTTCCGGTACAGAGCCACAGCTCACAGGCTACCGAGACCCACCGACATGGTTGATCGGCGGCTGGCACTGGACGCCCGCCAGGTAACGAAGCCAAGGCCATGTTGTGATCTAAATCACATTGCATTACGCGGTCTGGAGCGTAGGAGCAAAGCGGTCCAGCAGGCGCAACGACCGAGCTATCGACTGCGCCGTGCACGGCTAAACCCGCACCGTCCAGTCCAACGATCCTGGTTACACCGGAAATGCAAACCCATTCCCCGCTTGACGCCCACTTACTGAATGTAACGGAAACATCAAGCACCGTGACATCGGCGCAAGCGTCTGGCTAACGTGGGTCTCGGCAACTTCGGTGGCCAAACCTTCATCAGGTTGGTGACCCCGGCCGGTCCCTCATCCCGGCCGGGGCACAACAACTTTCGCGCACCGATCGCTCCCCCACCGCACCGACCGGAGGAACGTTTCACCGTGCTGTCGTGTGATGACATCGCAACCGCCTGGCTGGCCCACACCGACTTCGCAGGCGACAACGCCGCGGTCGGGCTGCTGAGCCGCGCGATCAGCCCCCAGGACTACGACATCAAACGCGACTCGTTACCCGTCGCGGCCGCGGCCGACCCGGCAACCGCCGACGCCATCCTGCAACTGCTGCACCGCGGGCAGGTGCCGACGATGGCGGCGATTCGCACGCTGACCGCGCAGAACGAGATGCGCCGCGAGGCCGAGCGGATCGAACGTCTGGGCCGTCGCGCCCAGCGCAGCATCGACGAGTTCGGTCGCATCCTCGCGCGCCTGGCCGCCGCCCACTGGACCGACCACAATGTGGGCCCGACCAGGCGCGACATCCTCGCCGACGCCGAGATCTGCGAGCTCATCGCCGAACGGGTCGGCGAGATCGCGCCGTCGGCAGTCAAACATCTCTGGCTGATCGAGCGGGCGCAGCGCGCGGGCTGGATCGCGTCGAACGCCAGTCCCGGTTCGCTGTGCCCGGCGCGGCGCTGGCACACCACCAAGTTCGGCAATCGGGTCTCGCAGAAGCCGGTGAACATGGTCGGCAAGCTGGTCACCGGATTCGTGGTGGAACACACCGCGCAGCGGGGCAAGCCGCCCAGTTGGGCGGTGTTGGCCAGGGACGCGCGCGACGATCGCGGCCGCCGCCTGTTCTTCGATGTGGCCGACGCGCACGCCCAGCGCCGCTGGCTCACCACCGCGGAGTGGCTGGCCGACAGCGATGACCTGCCCATTCCCGGCAAACGCGGCGCGCGGGCGCTGGCGAAGGAAAACCGGGCCTAGCGCCGACCCCCACGGTGAGCGTTCGGTAACTTTCTCGCGACGCAATCACGCGTGGAAGGAGTTCCCGTGCCCGCAACGATCGACCCGGCGGCCACCGCCTGGCTACTCGCGGCTACCGCCATGGTGCTGTTGATGACGCCGGCGCTGGCCGTGTTCTACGGCGGGATGGTGCGCTCGACCGGCGTGCTGAACATGCTGATGATGAGCTTCATCGCGATCCCGCTGGTCACCGTGGTCTGGCTGCTCGCCGGCTACAGCCTGGCCTTCGGCGACGACGCCGGTGGTGGCCTGATCGGCAATCTCGAACACTTCGGCCTGGCCGGGATCGGTCCCGAGTCGGTGCGCGGCACCATTCCGGAACTGCTGTTCGTCACCTTTCAGCTGACGTTCGCGATCCTCACCGCCGCCCTGGTCTCCGGCGCCATCGCCGACCGCGCCAAGTTCGCCGGGTGGATGGTGTTCGTGCCGCTGTGGACGTTGGCGGTGTACGCGCCGATCGCGCACTGGGTGTGGGGTCCTGATGGCTGGCTGCTGAACTTCGGTGCGCTGGATTACGCGGGCGGCCTGGTGGTCGAGATCGCCTCGGGCGCTTCGGCCTTGGCGTTGGCGTTGGTGCTCGGCCCGCGGATCGGTTTCAACATCGACGCGATGCGTCCGCACAATCTGCCGTTCGTGCTGTTGGGCGCGGGCCTGCTGTGGTTCGGCTGGTTCGGTTTCAACGCGGGTTCCGCGCTGGGCGCCACCGGTGCCGCGGCGGCGGTGTTCCTGAACACCCTGGTCGCGGGCAGTCTGGGCATGCTCGGCTGGCTCATCGTGGAGCAGGTGCGCGACGGTAGGCCCACTACCTTCGGCGCGGCCTCGGGCGCGGTGGCCGGTCTGGTCGCGATCACCCCGTCGTGTGGCGTGGTGAACACCCTCGGCGCGGTGGTCGTCGGCCTGCTCGCGGGCGTGGTGTGTTCGTTCGCGGTCGGCTGGAAACACAAAGCGGGCTATGACGATTCGCTCGACGTGGTCGGCGTGCACTTCGTCGGCGGCATCATCGGCACCCTGCTGATCGGCCTGCTGGCCACCGAAGTGATGACCGGCGGCGTGAACGGCCTGCTCTACGGCGGCGGCCTCGCCCAGCTCGGCAAGCAGATCGTGGCGATCCTGGCGGTGGCGGCGTACGCCTTCGCGGTCTCGTGGGTGCTGGGCAAGGGCATCGACAAGACCCTGGGCTTCCGCGTGAGCAAGGAAGACGAAACCGCGGGCATCGACTTCGCCCTCCACGCCGAAACCGCGTATGCCGAAGGCGTGCACGGTAGTTCGCCCCGCCGTTTCGGCGAAGGTCACTACGGGAATTAACTGACCTCGTTCGCTGGTGCCAACCACGTGTTGCATTCGAAGTTTCGGTTCTTCAAGTAGCCGTGGTTGTACCAGTTCCCGTTGTGGTCGGGGGTGCCGTGATCGCGGTGGCGGCCGTTGCCGTCACCGCGGTTGTAGTTGTGCTTCACCGCGGCGTAGCCCTCCTGCGAGGTCCACGAACCGCCTGCTTCCGACGAACCGATGTACATGCCGCCGAAACAGCTGGCCTGCAACTCCATTCGACGTGACGTCTCCAGCCCGCCCGCCGACATCGTGCCCTGCGAGCGGCGCTGGTTCGACGAAGCCTGCAGCAGCCCGGTGAGCCCCTGGACGTGATGGCCGTATTCGTGCGCGTATACCGACAGCGCTTCCATCGGCGGATACGGGGTGTTGTGCAGCACCAGCCCCGCCGTCGACATGTAGATGGTGCTCGACGCACTGCAGTAGAACGCGTCGCTGGTGGCGCCACCGCACGGCGAGGACAGTTCCGAAGGTTGTTCCGTGACAACAAGACCCGGACTGCGGAAGGGCAGGTTCGCCGCGGCGAGGTTGGGTCGCCACATCTGGTCCAGGCACACCTGCGCGGCCGCGAAGAACGCCTTGGCCACCGTCGCATTCGTCGACCAGCGCGGCAGATCGCAGTCCATATTGGTCAGGCCGGCGTTGTCGTCGCGGAACAGCGGATGTTGATCCAGCGCGATAACCGGTTGCGGCCCTGCGGGTTTGGTCGTGGTCGGGGCACTGGTGCGCGCGGAGGTGGCGCGCGCCGTGGTCGGATTCGTGGTCGCCGCGGCCGGGGTGTAGGTGAAGCTGGGCGAGGGCGGGTGCGCGACCGTGCCGGGTGAGCTCTGATCGGACATCACCACCGCGGCCACCAACAGTCCGACGACCCCGAACACGATCAGCACGGTGAACATCGCACCGAGCACATCCGACCCACCACGGCGCGGCGGCGGATAGCCTTGCGGCGCATAGCCATACGGTGGCGGCAACGGTCGACCGTAGGGCGGTGGCATCGGGCGCCCGTACGGCGGTGGCATCGGGCGCTGGTACTGCGGCGGATACCCGTAGTTCGGCTGCTGCCCGTAGCCGGGCACGGCCGGACCCTGGTAGGGCCCGTAGCCGGGCGGTTGCGACATCTAGCTGACTTCGCCGGCCGGGGCGGTGAACGTATTGCACTGCGGCGTGCGGTTATCCAGGCCCGTTTCGAACCACTGACCGCCGTGCGCGGCCGTGCCGTGATCGCGCATGTCGCCGGGGCCGTCGCCGCGGCCGTGCGAATCCTTGGTCGCGACGGTGACCTGCGACGAGCTCAGCGAGCCCGCGTCGTTGGACGCGGCGATGAACATCGCGTCGAAGCAGTTGGCCTGCAACTCCACTCGTCGCGAAAGCTCCAGCCCCTTGTCCGAGCGGGCGCCCACGTCGACGCGTTCGCTGTTGGCCTTGCGCAGGATGCCCGACTGGGCCTGCACGTGGTGGCCGTACTCGTGCGCGAACACCGACAGGTACACCACCCAGTTGTCGCGGAACTGCTCGGTCTGCAGCTGGCTTATCGGCATGTAGATGGTCTTGTTCGCCGGGCAGTAGAAGGCGGCGAAGTTGCTCGTGGAACCGGTGCACGGGGTGGTGATGCCCGACGTGTTCGCGGTGACGCTGAGCGTGGGCGCCTCGAAGGGCAGTTTGTTCTGCGCCAGCAACGGTTTCCACGACGCCTCGAGGCAGCGCGCGGCCGATTCGAAGAAGGCGCGGGCCTTGTCGACCTGGGTGCCCCACGGCGCGTAGTTGCACGAGGACGGGACCAGGGCGCCGTCGGCGTCGGTGAGCAGCGGGTTGTCGCCGGTCGCGGCGGGCGCGATGCCGGGTTCGGGGGTGTAGGTGGTGCTCGGTTTGGGGCCGATCGCGCCGATGCCGAGGTCGACGCCGGTGTTGACGGCGTACTTCACCAGGCCGCCGACCAGCAGGAAGATGACCACCAGCACGAGCGAGGTGAACCCGCCGCCACGCTTACGCGGGGGCGGAGTGGGCCTGCCGGGCGGGCCGTAGGGCATCGGCGGTGGCCGATATCCGGGCGGCGGACCGTAGGCCGGACGCTGGCCGTAACCCTGTGGATAACCTGACGGATAACCCTGGGGCTGTGGATAACCTGGCTGCCCGTATCCGGGTGCAGGCCGATATCCCGGGGGCGGGCCATAGCCAGGGGGTGGTGGAACCGGTCGTCCACCTGGGCCGTTGGGCCCATAACCGTACGGTGGTTGAGTCACTCCCCCGTACCCCCCTTGTCTCATGAGTCATCGACAGCCGCTGACGCAGAATAGCAAGCTGTCTAGAGTAAGCACCCATGCTGACTTTTCGGGGGGGCGCCGCAGGCGCGCTGCTACTCGCCGCGGCGGGTTTGCTCGCGGCCGCGCCGGTGGCCCACACGCAGCCCGCGCCGACCGGTGTTTCGATCATCGCCGACCTCACACTCACCGAAACCGGTGTGCTGCAGGTCAGCGAAACCGTGGTGGTGCCCGACAACGGCAACTTCACGATGTCGCTGCCGCTGCGCCTGAAGGTCGGCGACGATGTCGAGCGCGTGTTCAAGGTCACCGATGTGACCGCGACGGGGTCGGGCACCGCCACCACCGTCGAAGATCAGTTCGTCGTCGAAGCCAAGCCCGGCGAATCCAAGTTCACGTATACGGTGCACAACACCGTCTCCGACGCGCCCGGCACGCAGGTGTTCCATTGGCTGGGCGTGCTCAACGCCGATATCGCCGAACTCGACGTCTCGGTGATCAGCCCCAGCTTCCAAATGGGCATCATCGACTGCAAACTCGGGCCCGCGGGCAATGCCAAGCCGTGCGCGGACGTGCACACCGAACCCGACGGCGTGCTGTATCTGCGCCAGACCGACCTGCACAAGGGCGATGCCATCGACCTCACCCTGCAGATGCCGCCGGGCACCGTGCCCGCCAATGCCGATGTGCGGGGCGGTGATTCGAACAATTTCTTCGACTTCACCATGCCCGTGCTCGCCGCGTTCGGCGCGCTGTTGCTGGCCCTGGCGGGCATGATCGCCTACGTGTTGCTGGCCCGGAAACGTGCCGCGGCCGCGATGGCGGGCAGTGACGCGTTCGATCCGCTGATCCAGCAGGGCGGCCGCGTCGAATTCACCTCCCCCGACGGTGTGCTGCCCGGCGAGGCGGGCCTGATCCTGGACGAGCACGCCGACCCCGTCGACATCGCCGCCACCGTGGTCGACCTCGCCGTGCGCCGCTACCTGTGGATCACGCCGGTGAACGCGCGCGGCGAAAACGATTGGCGCATCAGCAGAGTCAACGCCCCCGACGACCAGCTGCGCGACTTCGAGCGCACCGTCTACGACATGCTGCTGCCCGAGGGCACCGACACCGTGGCCGTGCGCGAACTACGCACCCCCGGCCGCCTGCAACTGGACCCGATCCGCAACGCCATGCGCGACGACGCCGTAGCCACCGGCGCCTTCGCCGACCCCAAACAGCGAAGCCTGCCCCGCTGGATCGGCGCCGCCCTGATCGCCCTCGGCGTGACCATCACCGTCGTCCTCGCCCTGACCGCAGGCCACGCCCTGGTAGGCGTAGCCATCGCCCTGGCAGGCGGCGCAGCCATGCTGCTACCCACCTACCTGCCGACGCGAACCCCCTTGGGCGACACCGTCGCCGGCCGAGTCCGCGCCATGCAACGCGCCCTGGAAACCATCACCCGCGACCAGATCCCCCCCATCGACCAGGAAACGATCTTCTCCCGAGCCCTGCCCTACACCGTGATCAGCGGCCGAGCAGACAACTGGATCCGCACCTTCCGAGACATGGACCCCAGCGCCGACTCCCAACCAGGCCTCTACTGGTTCGCCGGCTACGACCAAGACAGAAACCTCCACCGCTTCGCCTCCCAATTCCCGTACTTCATCACGGCCCTCGAAGGCGCCTTCAACCCGCGCTGACCCGCAAACCCCAAATCCGCCACGCCCACACAAAACCCAGCCCCCACCTGCGACCCATAGGGAGCAGCGGCCACGCAGTGGCCGTAGCGGCCCGGCCGCGAGTTAGCCGCCGTTGCGTCCGAGGCGAAGCCTCCAGCAACGGTG
>NZ_JBHXRG010000016.1:0-111907 GCF_042716995.1 Nocardia sp. NPDC058640 | reverse complement strand
GCTGCTCCCTATGGGTCGCAGGTGGTGGCTGGGAGTGCGGGGAGTGCGGTCATGGTGGTTTTTGGGATGTGCGGTACCGCCGGGGTGCGGTGATGGCGGAATTTGGTGTACGGGTTGTGACCGTGACCCGTTGTTACCGTTGTTGCGGGACCACACCGGGTTGGTCGGTGTCGGCTGGGGGGGGCTTGGGGGTTGCTGGTTGGGAGGGGGGTACTTCGGTGCCGGGGACGGGGCCGGTTACGCCGGGTTGGCCGCCTGGGTCGGACATGTCTGGCATGCCGGGGAGGGGAAGTGGTTGGGGGGCTTGGCGTCCCGGTGGTGCTGGTGACGCGGGTTGTTCTGATGTCGGGGCGGGGACGGTTGGCGGCGCAGGTGGCGCGGTAGTCGGCGCAGGGGTTTCCGGTTGTGGTGGGGCGGGCTGTGGCGACTCGGCGGTCGGCGGCTTCGGGGGGAGGGGGTTCGAATCTTGTTGTGTGGGTGACTGACTCGGTGGTGCGGGCGGGGGAGTGGGTGTCTCGCTCGGCGGTGTGGTCGGCTCACTGGGCGGAGTGGTCGGCGCCTGGCTCTGGGGTGCGGGCGCTTCGGTCGGCGGCGCGGGCGGTTGGGGTGCGGGGGTGCTCGAGGGCGGAGCGGGGGTCTGACTCGAAGGCGAGGGGCTCTCGATGGGCGGGACCGGAGTAGGCGTATCACCTTGGGGTGCAGGGGTTTCCGATTGCGCCGGAGGTGGTGGTGTCGGGTTCTCGCCTGGTGTCACAGTGGGGTCGGGAGTGTTGCCGGGGTCCTGGGCGGATTTCGGGTTCTGCGGGACCTCGGGTGAATTGCCCAGTGGCGCAGACGGTTCGGACGGGGTCGGCGATTTCGCGGGTGGCTCTTTGCCCTTCGGGGTCGAATCACCCTCGGCACCAGCCAATTCCCCAGGTGCGGTGGGTAGTGCGGGCACACCGGTGCCGGCCAGTGAGTACGCCGGCTTGTAGATCATGTTCATCGCCAGCACAGCCTCCTGGCGCAAAGCCTCGGCCGCCATCTGCGCGTCGATCACCTGCGCGCTCTCCAACAGACGCGCGATCGTGCCGATCGGACCGGATCCGCCGGGCGCGACAACGGCCAGTTTCACGGACTCCGCGGCGGCGGCGACCCCGCCAAGTCGGGCACCGACCTCGGCCATCACCGCGGCCAGTTCGTCGATCGAAGCGGCGAAGCTGCGGGTGCTGGCGGTGGCGGCGTCGGCGGTCGCGCCGGACCATTCGGCTTCGTTGATCGCCCGGTCGGCGCTGGATTTGGTCAGCGGCATCGAGGTGGTCAGGGTGGCGGCGGTGTCGAGCCAGGTGATCGACGCGCTGAGGATGGCGGCGGCGTCGATCTGCTGGGTCCGGGCGTAGATCTGTTCGTGCGGCATGGATTCGAAATGTTCCATCGCGCTGATGTAGGTGGGGTCGGTGCTCATCCGCGCACCCGCGTGTCGATCGCGCGCAGGGCGGCGGCCGCGGCGGCGTCGGCTTCTTCGAACAGGCCCGCGCTGAGCAGGAACGCCTCTTTCATGCGGTACGCCGCCTCGATGTAGGAGTCGAGCAGTTCGGCGGCGTCGCGGGCCTTGTGCGCGAAGCCTGCCTGCAACTGCTGGGCGGACACGAAGCCCCCGAATCCCTCTGTCTCAGCGGCGTTTTCGAGCCCGTGGCGCAACTGTGCGAGGCGTTCGGCCTGCTGGTCGTAGATGTCCGCGCAGCGGCGCGCGGCGTCGGGGTCGAACTTCAGTGTCCCCGCCGTGGCGGCGCTGCGGAACCGGGAGATCTCGGCTCTGCTGCTCTCGATCGTCATCGCGTCTCCCCTCCAGATGATGATGCGGTGGAGTCCAGGCTAGCCGGACCTTCTGCTGTGTGAACTGTGCGCCGGCACTAACCTTCGCTGTAACTGGGCGGTGAGTTGCCCAATCGACGCGGGCACCACGTGCACGGTTTCACCGGCGCGCAACAGGTAGCGGCCGTCGTTGGCCACGTCGATCCAGCTGTAGTGCACCGGCGGATTCGGCACGGCATGGTCCAGACCGGTTTCGATACGGATGTGACCTTCGGCGGTGTGCGGTCGGCGCAATAATCGCTGGATCCGCGGCACCGCGGGGTGGGTCGCGAGCACGGTTTCCTCGTCGCGCACCGCCGCGGCGGCGGCCTCGCGGGCGGGTTCGCGTCCGGGCGGGGTATCGGGCAGGCAGGCGGTGACGCGAGCACCGATTCCGGCGGAGTGTCCGATCGAAACACGAACGGCCCCACCGTAATCGGGACGGGTGCTCGGTTCCTGCACCACCAGCACCGCACGGTCGTACACCGCACAGCCCAGCAGTCGGATTTCGCTTCCGGGAGTATGGGCGCCCCCGACCAAGGTGATCCTGGCGTGCGGGTGCGCGATGATCCGCAGGCAGGCGGCGAGGTCGGGATCGCCCTTGGGTAGTCGGTGCTGCAGTCCCTCGCGTAATCGGGCCGCGTCGAGCTCGGTGCGCGGTGTCTCGAGCATCCGCAGCGGAAACGGCAGACGGTCCTGACCCGATTCCCGCCAGACGTGCGCGAATTCGTCAGCGGTGAAGGTCCATGCCATTGCCGATCCCATCCTTACCGAACCAGGACGAGGACAGCGTAACCGTCGTGTCCGATTTCGGCGCACCGATCAGCCGCCATCTGTTTCGAATGGAACCATCTATGAGTACCTCGGATGAGTATTTCGGCGGACGCTGGCAGCACGGAAGGCTTCTACCTTCAGGACAGACTCTCGAAGGGAGCGGTCATGTCCGAATACAGGTCGCGCACGCGCCTACTCACCACGGCGCTGGCGGCCGCACTCGTCCTGGCCGGCGCCGCCGCGTGCAGCGACGATTCCGGCCCCACAACCCATTACGGCGACCAACGATCCATGGGCAACGGTCAGATCCGTACCTATGTGACCACCGACAAAGACGGCCACCCCACCGAACTGGGCCTGCGCATCCAAGAAGCGGCGGTCGAAGGCCTGCCGGTCCCGGCCACGATGCCAGAGGGTCCGCCACCGGCCAGCCCCGGCCTGGCGCTCCCGGAACAAGCCAAGGACACCGTGATCAACCACCTCACCTTCGACTGGGTCCCGCACGGTCACCCACCGGTCGGCATCTTCGACAAGCCGCATTTCGACACGCACTTCTACTTCATCGACGATGCCGCGGTGCAGGCGATCAACCCGCAGGACCCGCAGTTTCTGGCCAAAGCGGGCGTGAAGCCGGACCTGAAGTACATGCCCACCGGCTACACCACCCTGCCCGAGCCGATCGAGATGCAGGCGGTGCCCGGCATGGGCGTGCACTGGGTCGACGGCACCACACCGGTGGTCCCCGGCCAGTTCACCCAGACGCTGATCAACGGTGCGTGGGACGGCCAGTACATCTTCACCGAACCGATGTTCACCAGGGACTGGCTGCTGACCAAGCCGTCGTTCACCGGCGACATCACCCAACCGCAGGCCTACCAGCACTCGACCCGGTACCCGACGACCTATTCGATCAGTTTCGACGACAAGGAGAAGGAGTATGTAGTCTCGCTCGGCGGTCTCACGCCCCGCACGGCGTCCTGAGGTCACAGCCTCGGTCATAACCCTGTAATAGCCCCTCACCTGCGAGTATGCTCTGGTACTCGGAGGTGAGGTGTGCCCACCGAGCTGATCGGACGCGAGGACGAACTGGCCGAGCTGCGGGGTCGGCTCGACGACGCGCTGCGTGGCGCGCCCCAACTGGTGATCTGCTCCGGCGAGGCGGGCGTGGGCAAAACCCGGTTGGTCGCGGAACTGGCCGGGCACGCGGCGCGGCGCGGCGTGCGCACGCTGTGGGCTCGCGCGCTCGAACTGCCCGACACCCCGCCGTTCTGGCTGTGGCATCAGGCGCTGGGCACCAGTGCGCCCGCGCCGGGTGCCGACCGGGTGTCGCTGTTCGACGGTTTCGCCGCCGGTCTCGACGGTGCTGCGGGTGTCAACGGTGCTGCGGGTGTCAACGGTGCTGCGGGTGTCAACGGTGCTGCGAGTATCAACGGTGCTGCAGGTCTCGGCGGCGCTGCGGACGTTAACGGTGCTGCGAGGTTCGACGGTGCAGCGGGTCTGAACGGTGCCGGAGGTCTCGGCGGCGCTGCGGGCCTCGGCGGTGCTGGAGGTCGTGCCGGGGCGGCTGGCGGCACGCTGCTGGTGATCGACGACATTCACTGGGCCGACGAACCGTCGCTGCAAGCCCTGCTCTACGTGGTCCGCGCGTTGCGTGAGCGACGAATCATGGTGTGCGCCACCGAGTGTTCCGGCGCGGCGGGCTCGGGCTGGACCAGCATCAAACCGGACCTGCTGCGCGAACCGGTCGCCGGGTCACTGGCACTTCGCGGCCTGTCGCCCACCGACGCCGCCCACTGCCTTCGTGTCGAAGCGGGCCGTGAACTGCCCGCGCAGCTCACCGGCGAAGCCTACGACATGACCGCCGGAAACCCATTCTACCTGCGTGAACTGGGCAGATCCCTGCGCGGAACCACCGACGACGCACTATGCCTACCGACCAGCCTGCGCGAGGTGGTCCGTGGCCGGATGACGCCGCGTTCGACATCGGCGCAGGAGTTGCTGCGCGCGGCGTCGATTCTGGGCGAACGGTTCACCATCGCGGTGGCCGCCAGGCTCGTGCAACGTTGCGCGTCGGACTGTCTCGCCGCGGTCGACGAGGCGATCGAGGCCGGGTTGTTGGTGACCGCCGACGAACCGGGCACGGTCCGGTTCACTCACGCGCTCGTGCGCGCAGCCCTGGTCGACGGGCTGTCGTTGCAGCAGCGGGTGGTGTTGCACGAGCGCGCAGCACTGGCTATCGAAGTGCTGTATCCCGATGCCGTGGAAGCGAATTCGGCTGCGCTGGCATGGCATTGGGCCAATGCGGCCGTCGGCGGTGAGCGCGGGCCCGCCGTGCGCTGGGCCCGCCGCGCCGCGGACGTCGCCTTGCGCGCCTTGGCTTTCGAGGAAGCCGTGCGACTGTACGGTTTGGCGTTGACGCACGCCGCCGACCTCGACCCGATAGCGCGGGGCGAACTGCTGCTGCAACGAGCGGCGGCAGCCGCACGCGCCGGGGACCGTGCTGCAGCGAAGGCGGATTGCGTTGCCGCACAGTCGATTGCGCGCGCGGCTGCCAGCGGCTTCACGGTCAGCGAGGTGTCGGAAACCTCGGGTACTGGCACCGGCGCGGTCAGTTCACCGCAGCGCCGACCCGAACCGACGGTCTTGCTCGCCGAAGCAGCGCTGGTGCTGGAGCCGATCGGTGACCGAAGCTGGGACCGCGATATTGCCGACGCCTGTGCCGAAGCGCTGGCGTTGGACGCACTGCGCTCCGGACTGGTTGCCGACGCACAGCGTGGCGGGCAAGTAGTCGACGCCTCGGACAGTGCGCCGACCGCGGGTTGTGTGCCCGAGTCGCTGCGAGCCCGGTTGCTCGCCCGCGCGACCGAGGCCGCGATCTACCTCGGCCACCTCGACGGCGTGGACGAATCCAGCAGGGCCGCACTGGAATCCGCGCAGCGCAGCGACGACCCCGGCGTACTGGCCGCCGCACTGCGCGCCCGTCAACTGGCCTGCAGCGGACCCGACCACCGCGACGAACACGGCGATCTCGCCACCCGGATGATCGACGCGGGCGAGCGTGCGCGCGATCCCGCGGTGGAGATGTGGGGCCGGTTGTGGCGTATCGACGCACTGTGGGAACAGGGCGAACTCGGCGAGATCACCGGCGAATTATCTTGTCTGCGTTGGTGTTCCGAACGCACCGGCGGTCCGATGTCGCGCTGGCACCTGCTCATCGCGCAGGCAGCACTGGCGCAGGCGCGCGCGGAGTTCGACGAGGCGTTGAACCTGGCGGGGTGCGCGCACGAGCTCGCCGCGACCCTGTGCCATCCGGCGGGGGAGGGCGCTTACCGCGCACTGCTGGCGATCGTCGGCCACCATCTCGGCCATCGACCCGAGGCGCTTGTCCCACCGGCAGCACCGGCACGCGGCGAGGTGCGCAACCTCCTGTTCTCCGCCCTCGGCACCGCGTTCCCCATGGTGGACAGCGGCCTGACCGACGAAGCAGAACCCTTGTACCGCAGTCTGGGTCCGCCCCAGAAGTGGTCTGTCCCACCGTATTTCCGACTCAACGTGCTCGCAGTCGGCGGCGCGATAGCCGCCGCGCTGCGCATCGACGACGACATCACCTACTTCAGTGAGGAGCTGAGCCGATACCGCGGCCTGCACATCACCGGCGGTGGCGGCAACGCCCACTACCTCGGCCCGGTCACCCTGTGGCTGGGCAAATTCGCTGCGGCACTGGGTGATCGGGAAACCGCACACCGTGAACTGCGCTGCGCGGCCCAGACCGCTCGCACGATCGGCACTCCCGGTTTCGCTGTCGAAGCCGACTGCGAGCTCGCCGAATCGCTGGTGCACGACGACCCGGCAGAGGCCGTCTCGATCGCGAAAAAGGCGATGCCGGTAGCGATTTCGCTCGGCATGAAACCCTGGGCGAACCGTCTGCGCGCAATAGCCGCCCGCGAACTCCGTTGCACCGCACTGACACCGCGCGAACGCGAGGTAGCCGACCTGGTCACCCGAGGCCTCACCAACCACGAGATCGCCGCCGCGTTAGTACTTTCCGACCGCACCGCGCAAAATCACGTCCAACACATTCTCACCAAACTCGGCTTCGCCAAACGCAGCCAGATCGCCGCGTGGGTGAGCGCTCAGTAACCCCGCGCGGGCTCGACGATCGCGTGCAACGTCTCGCCGGCCACGAACCGTCCCACATTCGCACCCACATGATCGGCGAACGCCGCCAACCGCAGCTGCGGCGGGTTCGAATCGTGCGGAGTGATGATGGCGTTGGGCAGTGTCCACAGCGGATGCCCGTCGGGCAGCGGTTCCGGGTCGGTGACATCCAAGCCCGCACCACCGATCATTCCGCTGGTCAGTGCGTCGACCAGCGCATCGGTGTCGATCAGGCTGCCGCGCGCCACATTGATCACCCACGACGACGGCTTGAGCCGAGCCAGCTCGTCGGCGCCGATCAGGTGCCGGGTGTCCGCGGTCGCTGGCGCCGCGACCACCACGTGATCGGTGTGCGACCACACGCGCGCGAGCTGTTCGGTCGGCACCGTCTCCACATCGGCGGGAATTCCCGCACCGGTCACCCGGCGCCCCGACCGGTTCACCGCGATCACGTGCGCGCCCAGCGGCGCCAGCATCGGGATCAGCGCGCGTCCGATCCCGCCGGCGCCCACGATCGTCACGGTCTTCCCGCGCAGCGACCCGATGTGCGGGAAGAACTCACGCTGCTGCCACGACGTCGCGCGTAACTGCTCGGGCAGGTACCGCACCCCGGCCAGCAACAGCATCAGCGCGTGTTCGGCGACACTGTGCGAGAACGCGCCCGCCGCGGAGGTGAACTGGACCTCGGGGTGCGCGGTGAGCACGCCCGCGGTGAAGAAGTCCTCGATCCCCGCGGCCGGCAACTGCACCCACCGCACCGACGGCGGCAGCGTCGCCGGGAAGTCGCCGGGTGTGCCGATCCAGATCAGCGCGTCGGCCTCCGCGAGTTCGCCGACCCGAGCCCCCGCGCCGACGACCGCTTTCTCGAGCAGGCGCGGTGCGGGCTGATCGGGGCCGATCGCGATCGTGGATTCCTGCACGAAAGACCTCCTGGGTTGATCGGCAGCCTGCGCTGCCCGAACGCTGTGATCGGCACCGCCTGCGCGGTCGGCGATCTTCGATTGTTCCTGGTCGCGGTCGACCGCGTGGGCGCGCCCTCGACCTCACGCGTCGTCGAGGTCGACGGGTTCGTCGATGCCGTGCCGATCGGCCAGTTCCAGCAGGGGCGTGATGTCGAAGACGGCCTGGTCCATGTCGGCCTGCAGGTCGCCCAGTTCCGCGTAGCGGGCGGGCACGGTCTCGATGGTGAAATCGCGCGGCACGATGTCGTCGATCTCGGTCCATCGCACCGGCGTGGACACCGTGGCCTCTGGCACCCCGCGCACCGAGTAGGCGGCGGCGATGGTGTGGTCGCGCGCGTTCTGGTTGTAGTCGATGAACAGCTGCGCCGGATCGCGATCCTTGCGCCACCACGCCGTGGTGACATCGGCCGGCGCGCGCCGTTCCACTTCCTGCGCGAAGGCCAACGCGGCCCGCCGCACCTGCTGGAACCCGTGCTCGGGCGCGATGCGGACATACACGTGCATCCCGGACCCACCCGAAGTCTTCGGCCACCCGACCGCCCCGAGTTCGTCGAGCACCTCGTGCACGACCCCCGCCACCCGCTGCACCCGCGACCACGAACAATCGGGCATCGGATCGAGGTCGATGCGCCATTCGTCGGGCGATTCGGTATCGGAGGCTCGCGAGTTCCAGGGGTGGAATTCGACCGTGGACATCTGCACCGCCCAGATCACATCCGCGAGTTCGTGCACACACAGTTCGTCGGCGTGCCTGCCGTAGCGCGGAAAGAACACGCGCACCGTGGGAATCCAGTCCGGCGCCCCCGCCGGTACCCGCTTCTGATGCACCTTCCCACCGGGCAAACCCTTCGGGAACCGGTGCAACATGCAGGGTCGATCCCGCAGCGCGTTGACGATCCCGTCCCCGACGCTGAGGTAGTACCGCACCAGATCGAGCTTGGTCACGCCGAGTTCGGGAAAGTACACCCGGTCGGGATTGCTGACCCGCACCGTGTGCTCACCCACCGGCAGTTCGACCGCAGGCGCCGCAGACTTGGCCACCCGCCCCACGATAGACGAGCAGGCCCGCTCCCGAGGGGAGAGCGAGCCCGCGTCACCGGCGACTACAGCTCGTACACCCCGAATGCCCGGTGCTGGATGCACATCGGCATCACATGAACCCGTTCACTCCACGCGAATTTGTCTGCGGCTTCGATGGTTTCTTGTTCGGCGACACAGACGGTCGCGGTGCCGGGCATGGTCAGCGGGTTGAGGACCGCCAGCGGGATACCGGCGTGGATGCCGCTGTAGAGGCCGCCGCTGAAACACAGCGGCGTGATCGCGATGCCGCGCTGGGCGCTTTCCCGGTCGGCGGCGGCCTGTGCGCCGGGCACGCCCGAGCAGTCGAGGGGGTTCTCGTTCGACGCCTGCGCGGGAACGGTCAACAGGGTGAATCCGGCCGCACAGCCCGCGGCAACGGCCATCAGGTTTCGAGCAAATGTGGTCCTGGTCATAGGCGCATTCAAGCATTGGACACCGGAGGTGGACACAATCTGGGCGGCGTGTTGGCTGTTTTCCCGGCGTGGGCGGGTCAGGTGGGGGTGGCCAGGGCGAACGGCAGCACCGCGTCGGCGCCGCTGGCACGCAGGGCCTGCGCGGCCACGGTCATGGTCCAGCCGGTGTCGGTGAGGGTGTCCACGAGCAGGATCGGGCCTGCGACATCGGACAGGTCGGGGACCTCCCAGGAGTCGAACAGCCCGGCTACCCGGTGGGCGGAGTTCGCGGCGGAGACCGGCGGGCGGTCGGGTCGGGTGTGCAGGGTGCCGAGGTTGTCCAGTTTGCCGATCTGGGCCAGGCGGGCGGCCAGGCTGGTGGTGAGCTGGGGGTAGCGGGGGTTGTCCAGAGCCAGTACCGAGGTGGGGCGGGTGGTCCAGGTCCAGTCGCGCAGCACCGCGATGCAGGCGTCGAAGACCGCGTCGGGCACGGGTGCGTCGGGTGCGTCGAGCAAGGCCCGCAGACGATGGCCCCAGCCCAGATCGGTGAGTCGGCCGACCACCCGGCCGGTTTCGGCGCCGCCGGTGATCTTGCCCGACAACGGGATTCCCAATTTCGCCATGCCGCTGGGCCACTGCTTACGTGGCGCGAGATCCAGTCCCGGGCGATCCAAGCGTGCTCGGGTGGCGGCGATCGCGGCCTCGTCGACGGTGGTGTCGGGGCTGGCGCCGGTGCAGTTGTCGCAGCGGCCGCAGTCGCCGGCGTCGTTCAGGCCGGGGTCGTCGAGTTGGCGGCGCAGGAAGGTCATCCGGCAGGTGGACGTGGACTGGTAGTCGATCATCGCCTGCTGTTCGGCGTCGCGCGCGGCGGCCAGGCCCTCGTAGCGTTCGGTGTCATAGGCCCAGTCCTGGCCGGTCGACAACCAGCCACCGCGCACCCGGCGCACGGCACCGTCGACATCGAGCACCTTCAGCACCATTTCCAGGCGCGACCGGTTCAGTTCGACCAGTGGTTCCAACGCCACCGTCGACATCGGCCGGTCCGTGTCCAGCGCGGCCAGGACCGAGCGCACGATGTGCTCACGCGGGAAGGCCACCGACGCGAAGTAGCTCCAGATCCGCGCGTCCTCCGGCCCCGGCAGCAGCACCACCTCGGCGCGTTCGGTGCCACGGCCCGCGCGACCGACCTGCTGGTAGTAGGCGATCGGCGAGGACGGCGCCCCCACGTGCACGACGAAACCCAGATCTGGCTTGTCGAAACCCATCCCCAGCGCCGACGTCGCGATCAAGGCCTTGACCTCGTTGTTCAGCAGCGCGCCTTCGAGCATTTCCCGTTCGGCCGGGTCGGTTTGGCCGGTGTAGGCGGCGACGGTGTGGCCTTGCGTGTTCAACACGTCGGCGAGATCGTTGGCCGCGGCCACGGTGAGGCAGTAGATGATGCCCGAACCCGGCATCCGGTTCAGCTGTTCGCCCAGCCACGCCGTGCGCTGCACCGCGTCGTCGAACCGCACCACCGACAGATGCAGCGACTCGCGATCCAATGTGCCACGCAACACCAGCGTGTCGGTGCCGATCTGCCCCGCCACGTCGGTGACCACCCGGTCGTTGGCGGTAGCGGTGGTCGCCAGCACCGGCACCTGCGACCCGAGATCGGCGATCAGTGTTCGAATCCGTCGGTAATCGGGCCGAAAATCATGCCCCCAATCCGACACACAGTGCGCCTCATCGATCACCACCAGCCCCGCGTCGGCCGCCAAGCGGGGCAGGACCTGATCGCGAAAGTCCGGATTGTTCAACCGTTCCGGACTCACCAGCAACACATCGACCTCCCCGTCGGCCACCCGCTGATGGATCTCGTCCCACTCGGTCACGTTCCCTGAATTGATCGTGGCCGCCACCACCCCCGCCCGATCCGCGGCCGCCACCTGGTTGCGCATCAACGCCAACAACGGCGACACGATCACCGTGGGCCCGCGCCCCGCCCGCCGCAACAACTTCGCCGCGATGAAATACACCGCCGACTTACCCCACCCGGTCCGCTGCACCACCAACGCCCGCCGCCGCTGCACCACCAACGCCTCGATGGCCACCCACTGATCCTCCCGCAACCGCGCACCCGCCCCCGCGAGCTCACGAAGCAACTCCTCAGCACGTTCGCGCAGGTCAGGAGCCGTCAGATCGAGCAAGTCATTGCCGGTCGCGGAGGTCATGGCACCATCCTGCCCCACCCCACCGACAACAACGCCGACGTCACAACGAGCACCGTGCGGACACGGGCGTCTGGGTGGCCGATAGGCTGCGGCGCGCTCGGGTGGGCTGCGACGATGGGGACGGTGGGAGCATGATCGACAGGGCAAAGCTGGGTTCGCTGCTACTGGCGGTTTCCGTTCTCGCCGGCTGCGGGCAGTTGGTGCCAGGGTCTCCGGTTCCAGGAGAGCCGATGTCGGCACCGCCTACACGTGGCCTCCCGTCGAGTGAGCGGGAACTGGCCGCAGCACCGGCGACGGCAGAACTGATGGCGCGAATCCGCGCGGCGGACCCCTGCGCGAGCCATGACCGTGTGTTCGCACAACGCTTCGGTCGCGTTGTCGACGGCAACCTGTTCACCGGACTGGCGGGGTGTGCCATCGTGGCGGAGTCGGTTGACGAGCCCGGCATTGCCTACGTCTTCGATTTCGAACTGGCGCATCGATACCTAGCCGAAGACCGAGCTGACGACACCGCCGAGGAAGTGGCCGGAAAGCAGGTCTTTCAGTCGTCGACCTATCGCGACCTCGGCGACGGCTACACCTGTGCGTACTACCTACCTGTCGGGTTGACCGGGCTCGCCCACATGGTGCGAGGCAAGCGAACCCGCTCGGCAGGTCAGTCCGCGCACTGGCCGCAGCGGTGCGAGGCAACGCGCGACTACCTGGCCGCCGTCGCCGACTCCTTGCTGGCGCTGCCACCGATCACGAACCCGTCGAGCCCGGACCGAAAGACCTTGACGCACAAGAGCCCGTGCGCCGCCACGGCACAGATCGAGGCTCAGTTCCCCGGATGGACCGTCGAGTCGACAGCGTGGGCGGGCGTGTACTCGTGCAGCCTCACGCTGTCGAAGACAGGCAACCGATACCGGATCACCGTCGCGGTCGGCTACCGACGCGACAACGAGCAGGCCGCGATCGGCCCGGCGGCGCGGGTGATTTCGCGCGAAGGGCTCAACGGCGTCGAGTTCGGCGGCGACTCGGACGCACGCTGTGCCGAGGTCGTGGCCTACCGGCCCGCCGACCCTGCACGAGCGAACAACGCGCACCTGATCAATGTCGACGTCTCCGCGGCACCTCGCGACTCACCTGTCGCCACGGCCGCTGATCTGCCTGTCGACCTGTGTGAGTCCGCCGCCGCCACGATCGGTGTGGTGATCCGTGCAGCACGCTGAAGGTCTGGGCGCGCAGGGGTCGCGACTGTCCTGGCGCACTTGAATTTCGGCCCGAACGACCCCGGCGCTGGTGGGGTGACAGGCGATCGCGCTAGGTCGTTGTGGGCGATCAGCGGGTCGCGATCATCGCTGCGATTCGGGCGTGATCGGGGAGGGACGAGCTGGCGCCGAGGGTGGTGGTGGCCAGGGCGCCGGCGGTGTTCGCCCAGGTCAATGCGGTGGGGGCGCCTTGGGTCCAGGTGGCGATCAGGCCGCCGGTGAACGCGTCGCCTGCGCCGGTTGTGTCGACTACGTCGACGGGCAGGCCGGCGGCGGACAGCTCGGTGCCGTCGGAGCCTCGGTATACCGCGCCTGCCCCGCCGAGCGTGCGTACCACGTGCGCTACTTCGGTCATCTCGGCCGAATAGTGTTCGTATTCCAGTGAATTCACCACGGCGAGATCGACGTGGGCCCAGAGGTCAGCGGGTAGCGGGCGGACGGGCGAGGGGTTCAGTGCGACGACCGTGTTCGACGCGCGAGCGTGGCGTGTGGCGGTGGTGACCGTGTCGAGGGGAATCTCCAACTGGCACAGCAGGATATCGGCGTCCGCGATGGCGGCGAGTTCGGCGGGAGTCAGCTCGGTCATGCGACCGTTGGCGCCCGCCACCACGATGATGCTGTTCTCACCGGCGCCGTCCACGACTATGGAGGCGATCCCGCTGGGACCGTCGACCCTGCGCAGCAGTGAGATGTCGATCCCGGCTGCCGACAGTGTCGACGCCAGTTCCGTCCCGAACGCGTCATCGCCGATCGCGCCGAGAAACCGCACCCGTGCCCCCGACCGTGCCGCCGCGATCGCCTGATTCGCCCCTTTCCCGCCGGGAACAGTGGCGAAACCGGACCCCAGCACCGTCTCACCAGGTGCGGGCCTGCGATCTGTGCTGGTGACCAGATCCATGTTGACGCTGCCCAATACGACGACAGTGGGCGCCTCGCAGCGATTCATAGCGCCAATCTAGCCGCGATCGCCGCCGCCGGTGTCCGGCCTGTGGATAACCGCACCGAGGCCGAAAACCCTGTGGATAACTCGGTCCCGCCGCCGGTCGGAGCCGTATTCCGGGCCCCGGTCGGCGTCGAACGCGCGCGGCGCACTGCGTACGCTGATACCCATGACAGTTGATGTGACCCCCGAGCTCGACATCCGCGCAGCGGTGCACGACGCCGCCCGCAGGGCTCGTGTCGCGTCCCGTGTGCTGGCCCAGCTGACCACGGCGCAGAAGAACGATGCCCTGCACGCGGCGGCCGACGCCCTGCTCGCCGCCGCCGATCGCGTCCTCGCGGCCAATGCGCAGGACATCGCGACCGCGCAGGCCGCCGGCACCGAAGAGAACCTCCTGGATCGCCTGCGCCTGACCTCCGCGCGCATCGATGGCATCGCCTCGGGCCTGCGCCAGGTCGCCACGCTGCCCGACCCGGTCGGCGTGGTCGTGCGCGGATCCACGCTGCCCAACGGCCTCGAGATCCGCCAGACCCGAGTCCCGCTGGGCGTGGTCGGCATGGTCTACGAGGCCCGCCCCAACGTCACCGTCGACGCGTTCGGCCTGGCGCTGAAATCGGGCAACGCGGCGCTGCTGCGCGGCTCGTCCTCGGCAGCGAACTCCAACGCCGCGCTGGTCGAGGTGTTACGCGAAGCCCTTGTGGCCCAGGGCATTCCGGCCGACGCGGTGCAACTGCTGCCCAGCCACGACCGTTCCAGCGTCACCCACCTGATCCAGGCGCGCGGCCTGGTCGACGTGGTGATTCCGCGCGGCGGTGCGGGCCTGATCAACGCGGTGGTCCGCGACGCGCAGGTGCCCACCATCGAGACCGGCACCGGCAACTGCCACGTCTACGTGCATTCGGCCGCCGACCTGGACATGGCCGAGGCGATCGTGCTCAACGCCAAAACCCGCCGCCCCAGCGTCTGCAACGCCGCCGAGACTGTGCTCATCGACGCCGCCGTCGCGCAGACCGCGCTGCCGCGCCTGACCAAGGCCCTGGAAGACGCCGGCGTCACCATCCACGGCGACCTGCCCGGCCAGGTCCCGGCCACCGACGCCGACTGGGGCGAGGAGTACCTCACCCTGGACATCGCGTTGAAGGTCGTCGACGATCTCGATGCCGCCGTGGAGCACATCAACACCTGGGGCACCGGCCACACCGAAGCCATCGTCACCGCCGACCTGGCCGCCGCCCGCGAGTTCACCAACCGGGTCGACGCCGCCGCGGTGATGGTGAACGCGTCCACCGCGTTCACCGACGGCGAGCAGTTCGGTTTCGGTGCCGAGATCGGCATCTCCACCCAGAAGCTGCACGCCCGCGGCCCGATGGCACTGCCCGAACTCACCTCCACGAAGTGGATCGTGTGGGGCGACGGCCAGACTCGGCCGGTGTGATCGTGACTGCCGTACAGGAACCGATCTTCACCTCGGTCGACGATGTCATCGACCGCCTGGCCACCACCGGCTACCTGGCCGACAAGGCCACTGCCACCTCGGTTTTCCTCGCCGACAGGTTGGGCAAACCGCTGCTGATCGAAGGCCCCGCCGGTGTGGGCAAGACCGAACTGTCGCGCGCGGTGGCCCAGGTCGCCGGTGCCGAACTGGTCCGCCTGCAGTGCTACGAAGGCGTCGACGAGGCGCGTGCGCTCTACGAGTGGAACCACGCCAAGCAGATTCTGCGGATTCAGGCGTCCAGCGAAAACGATTGGGCCGAAACCAAAGCCGACGTGTTCACCGAGGAGTTCCTGCTCTCGCGTCCGCTGCTCACCGCCATCCGCCGCACCGAGCCCACGGTGTTGCTGATCGACGAGACCGACAAGGCCGACGTCGAGATCGAGGGCCTGCTGCTCGAGGTGCTCAGCGATTTCGCCGTGACCGTGCCGGAACTGGGCACCATCACCGCCACGCGCAAACCGTTCGTGGTGCTCACCTCCAACGCCACCCGCGAACTGTCGGAGGCGCTCAAACGCCGCTGCCTGTACCTGCATCTGGACTTCCCCGACGAGGATCTCGAGCGCCGGATTCTGGCCAGCCGCGTGCCGGAACTTCCCGGCGCCGTCGCCGAGCAATTGGTGCGGGTCGTGCACGTGTTGCGCGGTATGCAGCTGAAGAAACTGCCCTCTGTCGCGGAAACCATCGACTGGGGCAACACCTTGCTCGCGTTGGGCGCCGCGGACCTCGATGACGCCACCGTGCGCGCCACGCTCGGGGTGGTGCTCAAACATCGCAGCGATCACCAGCGCGCGCTGGCCGAGCTGAAACTGGTCTGATCGTGACCGCGCCCGAGCCGCACGGAATCGGCGGCCACGTCGCCGGTTTCGTCGGTGCGCTGCGGGCGCGTGGCGTGCCGGTCGGCCCGTCGGAAACCGTCGACGCAGGCCGGGTGCTGACCGTGCTCGACCTGCTCGATCGCGAGGCGGTGCGCGAGGGGCTGGCCTGTGCGCTGCTGCGCAGACCCACGCACCGCGCCACGTTCGACGGGCTGTTCGATCTGTGGTTCCCGGTCGCGGTCGGCGGTCGCACGGAGGAGGCAGTGGATCTCCCGCGAACGCCCGAGGGACAGGTCGATCTGGCCGCGCTGCGTGAGCAACTCGCCGAACTGCTCGCCGCCGAAGACAGTGGCCCGCAACAGCAGTTGTTGGCCGGGCAGATCGTGGAGCAGCTGGGGCAGTACCAATCCGCCCGGGGCCCGTCATTTTCCGCTTATCAGGCACTGAAAGACCTTGCGCCGCAATCTCTGCTGGCCAAGGTGCTGGCGGGCCTGGCGTTGCCACCGGATGCGAGCGAGCGCGATATCGAGGTCGCCCGCCGCGTCGTCAGGGAACGCATCGCCGGGTTCCGGGCGAGCGTGGAAGCCGAGACCAACCGGCGCGTGGCCGAGCAGATCGGACGCGAACGCGTGGCGACCTACGGTGTTGCCCGCCAGGCCGAGGACGCCGACTTCCTGCGCGCCTCCGAACGCGAACTCGCCGAACTGCGGCGCGGCACCCAGCGACTGGCCCGAATCCTGGCCTCCCGCTTGGCAGTACGCCGCAAACGCGCCAGACGCGGCGAGATCGACCTGCGCAAAACCCTGCGCGCCTCGATGTCCACCGGCGGCGTCCCGATCGACCTGGTGAACCGCAAACCCCGCCCCGGCCGCCCGGAACTGGTGCTGCTGTGCGATATCTCGGGCTCGGTGGCCGGGTTCAGCAACTTCACCCTGTTACTGGTCAGCGCCCTGCGTGAACAGTTCTCGCGGGTGCGGATCTTCGCGTTCGTCGACCGCACCGACGAGGTCACCGGCTTCTTCGCACCGTACGCGGGCTTGGACGACGTGATGACCCGGATCTTCACCGAATCGGACATCATCGACGCCGACGGTCACTCCGACTACGGCTACGCACTGTCCACCTTCGCCGAGAACTTCGGCGACGCCGTCACCAGCCGCAGTTCGCTGCTGATCCTGGGCGACGGCCGCACCAACTACCGCAACCCACGCCTGGACACCCTGCGCGACCTGGTCGACACCGCCAAGCACGCGCACTGGCTGAATCCTGAGCCCGCAAAGCTGTGGGGGACAGGCGATTCCGCGGCGCGCGAATACGGTTCGGTGATCGAGATGCACGAATGCCGCAATGCCCGGCAGCTGACCGAAGTGGTCTCCCGGCTGCTGCCCGTCTGATCAAGGTTCGCCGCCGAGTGGGCGTGCGGAGCCGAGCCATCGGAGCACTTCAGCAGACGTTAAGCGCCTCACAGGGTCCGCCGACCAAGATCACCCCCATGCTGGCAGGGGCGTCGCACGACGATGAGCGATCCGATCGACCGATGTCGTCCGCGCCCGCAAGCGCGTGCGCCCTGGACGTCGCGCAGTGCCCGCCCGATGTCGGGCCCGCGCGACTGGCTCCCGGTTCCGGTGCCCGCGCCGCACGGCGGCTGGCAATGATCGCGGCGGCAAGGCTGGTCGACGCCCCTGCCGCCGCCGAGGAGCAGTTGCGCCGGGCGTTGATTGTCGGCGCCGGCGAATTGGGCGGGCGTGAACTGGCTGCCATGCGCACGCAACTGGTCACCGCGGTCGCGGCCCAGCCGGGGCGCGACCGCGACGTGGCCCGTGCCGCCGCGGTGGCCGCGGGCTGCTGGCATCCGATCTCGCCAGCGGATTCGGTGCACCTGTGGTTGGTCGCGGGACGCGCCTGGCATCGGGCAGGCAAGCACGCCGAGGCCGTGGTTGCCTTCGATCGGCCACTGCTGAGCGGAGCGGCCGGCTACCCGCCCGCCGAGCTGTCGCTGGTGCGCGCCCAGTTCGGCGAATCGCTGAACCACCTCGGCCGCTACCGGCAGGCCGCCTGGCAGTTCACCGAGGCCGCTCGGCTGATCGCCGCCACGCCCGCGAAGCGTCGCAGGCACGCCGACCTGGTCTGGTCGGCCGCGGTGGCCCGCGAGTGCTGTGGGCAGGAATCCGAGGCGCTGGGCGGCTACCTGCGCGCCGCGGGTCTGTGGGGCGAGCAGGACAAGATCGTGCCGCGAGCTCGCTGCCTGCGCGCGGCGGCCTGGCTGCAACTGCGCGGACCGCAAGGGCAGGTGCGCGGGCCGTGGTGGGTCACGATCGACGTGCTGCTGGCCGAGCTGAACCGTCGCGTGGACGCCGAGCCCGCCGCGCATCTGGTCGAAGAACTGAAACGCACGCGCGCCCAGTTCGCCCAGATGTGCGCGCAGACGTCGGCCCCCGCGCACCGCGGAGTCTGGGAGTAGGCCGATCCGCCCGACCGGATTAAGCTCAGACCTCATGCACGAGACAGCTCGGCCGCGTCGCAAACTAGGCGTCATGGGTGGCACCTTCGACCCGATCCACCACGGCCACCTGGTCGCGGCCAGCGAGGTCGCGAACCGGTTCGAGCTCGACGAAGTGATCTTCGTGCCCACCGGCCAGCCGTGGCAGAAGGTCAACAAGCAGGTCAGCCCCGCCGAGGACCGCTACCTGATGACCGTGATCGCCACCGCGTCCAACCCGAGGTTCTCGGTCAGCCGGGCCGACGTGGAACGCAACAAGGTCACCTACACCGTGGACACCCTGCGCGAGATGCAAAACGCGCACCCCGACGCGGAGCTGTACTTCATCACCGGTGCGGACGCGCTGGCCAACATCCTGACATGGCAGGATTGGACCGAACTGTTCGAACTGGCGAAGTTCGTCGGGGTGAGCCGACCGGGTTACGAACTCAACACCGATCATCTCGAAGAGCATCTGCGGGACCTTCCCGCCGACGCCGTGACGATGGTCGAGATCCCCGCGCTGGCCATCTCGTCGAGCGAATGCCGCCGCCGCGCCGCGGAGGGTCGGCCGGTCTGGTACCTCGTCCCCGATGGCGTGGTGCAGTACATATCGAAGCGGCATCTCTATGTGCCCGCAGGAACGGAAGGTAGCCGATGATCGACCACACGGTTGTGACCACGCAGGAGGAGACCGCATGAGTGCCTCTACTGAAGCCATCGAGATGGCCACGGTCGCCGCGCTCGCGGCCGACGACAAGCTCGCCACCGACGTCGTGGTTCTCGACGTCTCCGAGCAGCTGGTGATCACCGACTGCTTCGTGATCGCGTCCGCGCCCAACGAGCGCCAGGTCACCGCGATCGTGGACAACATCGAAGACAAGCTGCGCGAGGCAGGCCACAAGCCGGTGCGCCGCGAGGGCACCCGCGAGGGTCGCTGGGCGCTGCTGGACTACGTCGACATCGTGGTGCACGTGCAGCACAACGACGAGCGCAATTTCTACGCGCTCGAGCGGCTGTGGCGTGACTGCCCGGCGGTTCCCGTCGAGGGCATCGCCGCTGTGCCGACTCCGGATGCCGACGACGACGTGCAGGTAGAGGCAGACAGCGAGTGAGTAAATACGCCCATGTGCGCAACCTGATCCTGTTGCGGCACGGGCAGACCGAATGGAACGCGGCCGACCGGATGCAGGGGCAGATCGACACCGATCTCACCGAACTCGGTCGGCAGCAGGCCAAAGAGGCTGCGCGCGAACTCGGTTCACGCAACGCCATCGCGATCCATGCCTCTGATCTGCGTCGCGCCAAAGAGACCGCGCAGGCGCTGGGTGACATCAGCGATCTGCCGGTGATCACCGATCCGCGACTGCGTGAGACCAACCTGGGCGACTGGGAAGGCCTGACCCACCTCGAAGTCGACGCTGATTATCCCGGCGCGCGGGTGCAGTGGCGGTTGGACGCCACGTACACACCGCCCGGCGGCGAGAGCAAGCTCGAGGTCGGCGCGCGAGCCCTGCCCGTGGTGCGCGAACTGTACAACCAGCGACAGGATTGGCCCGGTCGGACTATCATCCTGGTTGCGCACGGCGGGCTGATCGCTGCTCTGACGGCCGCGTTACTGGAACTGCCACCACAGAATTGGCCGATCCTCGGTGGGCTGGCCAATACCAGCTGGGTGCAGCTTTCCAGTCACGGCCCGGATGTCGACCGACCCGGCTGGCGCCTCGATGTGTGGAACGCAGCGGCGAAGGTAGCTCCCGATGTCCAATGAAGAGCCTGTCCGATCAGTACCTGATGAGCTGTTCCAGCAGGTGACGGCCAAAGCCGGACGGCAATTGCCGGACGCGCTTTTCGGTCCGCCCCCTGTTCGGCCCGCACGCGCCGAGCGTGACGAGCCGATCCGTTCGGTACCGGACGAACTCTTCCAACGGGTCACCGCGCGCAGCACCCGATCGCTGCCCGATGCCCTGTTCGGACCGGTGCCCCCACCGGCCGTGGTCGAACCCGAGCCGGTCGACTCGGCGGCGGATGCCGTCGAGTCCGGTTCGGGCACAGACGTTTCGGTGTCCGACGTCGCTGCTTCGTCCTCGTCGGAAGACGTTGTCGGCGACGCCGTGTCTTCGATCGGTGACGGCGCCGAGGTTGAACTCGAAACCGGTGACGTCGCGTCGAGTTCTGCTGTGTCGGAGTCGGATAGCGCTGTCTCCGGTGCGGTGGAGGCTGCCGATGTCGGCGTGACTTCTGACGGCGTCGGTTCGGAGGATTCGCGCGTCGACCTGGATTCGGTTGTTGCGCACGTGGATTCCGAGGTGGCTGCCGAAGGTGTTACTGCCACTGTGGATGTGGCAGGAAGCCCTGACGAAACAATTCACGAAGCCGAAGCCGAAGCGGTTGCGGTCGCTGGTGAAGCCGACCCTGACGTAGACGCCGTTGCCGTCAGCGAGTCTGTCGAATCCGCGGTGGTCGCGGATGCCGACACCGACATCGTCGAAGGTGCTGCCGCGAACCTGGCCGCACCACAGGATGAGTCGCTGGCCGCAGCGGGCGCGGACGCCCTGCTCGAGCAGCCGGCGGCCGCACCCCAGACACTGGAATCCGCTGTCCGGCACGATGAATCCATCACCGCGCCGATCGCGGAGCCGGTGCTCGTCCAAGAGTCCGCAGCCCCGAGGCCGGTGGAGTCCGCAGCACAGCGGCCCGTGCTGCTGGTGATCGCGGATTCCCTGGCCTACTACGGCCCCAAGGGTGGCCTGCCCGCGGACGACCCGCGGATCTGGCCGAATATGGTTGCCGCCGAACTGGACTGGGACGTCGAGTTGATCGCCCGCATCGGCTGGACCAGCCGTGACGCCTACTGGGCGCTGATCGGTGATCCCCGGGTCTGGGCCTCGGTGCCCAGAGCCGGCGCGGTCGTGTTCGCCGTCGGTGGCATGGACACGCTGCCCTCTCCGTTGCCTACCGCGCTGCGGGAGATGATCCGCTACATCCGTCCGCCGCGTCTGCGTCGTGGCGTGCGTTCGTCGTACAACTGGTTGCAGCCGAAGTTGTCGAAAATCGGTCGCCGCGTTGCGCTTCCGCCGAAGGTGAGCGTGGACTACCTGGAGCAGTCGCGCAACGCGCTGAACCATCTGCGTCCGGAGCTGCCCGTCGTGGCGGTACTGCCGTCGGTCCACGCTTGTGATGCCTACGGGCGGGTGCACCGGGGCAGGGCGCGCGCGGTCAAGGCTTTGCAGGCGTGGTCCGGTCGCACCTCGGTGCCGCTGGTGGACCTGGGCGAGGCCGTGCGCGACGACATCGAGTCGGGTTCGGCCAATCCCGATGGCATCCACTGGGGTTGGGCCGGGCACGCGGCGGTGGCGACCGCGATGACCAAGGCGCTGCAGGAGGTCCGGTAGTCCGTGGCCGTTGTGGTGGTCACCGATTCGGCGGCGGGATTGTCCGCGGAGCTCGTCGCCGAACTCGGTATCGAAGTGGTGCCCCTGCATGTGCTCGTGGGCGACCGGACGATCCGCGAGGGCTTGGACCCTATCGAGATCGACTACACCGCCGACTCGGTCTCCACCTCGGCCGCGTCGCCGGGTGAACTGCGCGAAGCCTACGAACGCGCGCTGACTCGCAGCAACGGCGACGGCGTCGTGGCCGTGCACCTGTCGCGTCGGCTGTCCGCGACCTGGGAATCGGGCCGCCAGGCCGTGCGCGATATGGGCGCCGAAGATCGTGTGCGCCTGGTCGATTCGCTCGGTGCCGGCCTGGCGACCGGCCTGCCGGTGCTGGCCGCCGCACGCCGGGCGCGGGTGGGTGATGCGCTGGATGCGGTATACGAGTGCGCGGTATCGGCCGCGACCCGCGTGCGCACTTTTATCCTGGTCAACCGCACCGAACAACTGCGCAAGGGCGGCCGTTTGAGCAGTGCCGCCGCGTTTTTCGGCAGTGAGCTGGTGACCAAGCCACTGTTGCAATTGGTGGAGGGCAAGCTCGAACTGCGCGAGAAGGTGCGAACCCGCTCGCGCGCCTACGCCAAACTGGTGGCAGCCGCGGTCGACGCCGCCGCGTCCGACGGTGCGGCCCTTGGCATTCAGCATTTGGGTGCCCCCGAGGCCGCCGAGATCATCGTCGCGCAACTGCGCGAGCAGTTGCCCCAGGTGGGGGAGCTGTACGTCGCGGAGTTCGGTCCTGCGCTGGGCGTGCATCTCGGTGTCGGTGCGCTCGCCGTCGCGGTTCTGCCCGGCGAGTCCGGCTGAACCGTGCCGGTTCAGAATCGCGCTGCGGACAAACCCTTCGGTGGAGACGATGCGTTGCCTACCGTGGTTGCCATGGCTGCCAACGTTTCTCCCCGCACGATCGGTGTGCGCACGGTCGACTGGGACCACGCCGATGCCGAAATGCTGCGAGCGGAGATGTCGGAGGAGGTGCGCCCCCGTTACGAATACCTCGAGGTCGCCCTCGGTGAGCGTGGGCTCACACCGCACACGGTCGACCGAGACAGCGTCCACCAGACCTTCGTCGCTTACGCCGACGAAGAACCTGTCGGCCACGCCGCAGTGCGCTGGAACGCCGGCGACCTCGAACTCAAACGGATGTTCGTCCGCCCCGCCCACCGCGGCACCGGCACCGCGACCGCGCTGCTGCAAGCCGCCGAAGAAGCTGTTCGCGCAGCCGGTCAACCTCGAATGATCCTGCAGACCGGCCATTTGCAACCCGACGCCGTGCGTTTCTACGAGCGAAGCGGCTACCACCGGATCCCGTTGTTCGCGCCGTATCACGTCCTGCCGCAATCGAACTGTTTCGCGAGGAACCTGCGCTGAAGCAGTGATGGTGTGGGGCTCTACGATTTCCCGATGACCGGATACGACGACTTCGACCACCTCGACGCCGCGAACCACCTGCCGCCGCGCAGGCAACACATCCTCGCCGTGATCAGGGATTCGGTCCTGGCCCACGGCTACGCGCCCAGCACGCGCGAGATCGCCGACGCGGTCGGCCTGCGCTCCACCTCCACGGTCTCCCAACATCTGAAGGCGTTGGAGGAGGACGGTTTCCTGCGCCGCTCGGCCTCCATGGGCCGCCCCATCGACGTGCGCCTGTTCCTGCAGGGCACCTCCACCGCCCGCTCCGATGCCTCGGTGTCGGTACCCGTGGTCGGCGACATCGCCGCGGGCACCCCGATCCTGGCCGAGCACAACCCCGACGACGTGCTCACCCTGCCGCGTGAACTGGTCGGTCGCGGTGAGGTTTTCGGCCTGCGCGTGCGCGGTGACTCGATGATCGACGCCGCGATCTGCGACGGCGACCTCGTGGTCGTGCGCAGCCAGCGCGAAGCCAACTCCGGCGACATCGTCGCCGCCATGATCGGCGAGGAAGCCACCGTCAAGGTCTACCGCCGCCGCAACGGCCACATCCACCTCGAACCCCGCAACCCCGCCTACTCCGTCATCGACGGCGACGAAGCAGTCATCCTCGGCCGCGTCGTCTCGGTCATGCGCCGCCTCTGACCCCGCTACGCCGGACCGAACCAGTCCAACGACTGCCCGTGCGGTCCGGCGAAAGCCAACGGCTCGTCGTCGAGAGCCAGCACCATCCGCGCCGACTCCGACGCTCGCGGCGGCAGCCGGTCGGCCAGCGACGCGAGAACCCCGGTGCCCTCCTGCGAAACCCAGTGGCAGGGCAGGCCGAGCACCGTCTCCCGGAAATCCGCTCGTGCCTGCGGCGAGAGGTAGGTGAGCACCGCGCTGTGGAACACCACCACCGTGCTGTCGCGTGGTGCCGTGTGGACCAAGTCGGTGACCTGCTCGAGCAGATCGCCGGTCACGAGGGTCGGTGAATCCGTCGCGGCGATCGCACAGGCTGCCTGTAGCCTCGCCAGCCGCTCGTGTTGACCCGGCCAGACGAGGGCGGACAACCACCGCTGGTCGTCGCTGTCGCCGGCGTCGAGTGGGTTCAGATCCACCCCTGCCCGATGGACGACCTGGGGGAGCTGGGTCGGGATCGGCACCGGCCCGGTTATCTTGCAGGTCAACACAACCGGTGATGGGCCGTCGGACGGACCCAGTGCGGTTTCGCCGTAGCGGTAGCTGAAACGGTCCGGGTACAGGCACAGCCCGGCAGACGCGCCGACCTCGATGAGCGACAGCGGTCCAGGTAGGCGGGCAAGCACCGGTAGCAGGGTGGCCGCCCGGCCCGCCTCGTTCGTCTGCGTCCGCCGGGTCGCGGCGGTCGCGGCGATCGCGCGCCAGTTCTCGTGGAACTGGTCGCGGAACTCGGTGTAGGGAACCGCGGTCGCGCCGTTCACTCGCGCGGCAGCCAGGATCAGGTTGGGTTGTTGTTTCGCGGTGGGCAATTGGGCGATCAGGGACAGGACCTGGGGGTCCTTGCTGATGTCCAGGGCTCGGTGGTGGTAGAGCGGGGAGTTGTCGCGTGCCTCGAGGAGTGCGAAGTCGCGGAAGCGTTGTGCGAGGTCCATGCGAACCTGCGTACTCGGTATCGGCCATGAGCGCACGGTAACCATTCGCGTTGCCCGGAATCGGTCTGCGAGGGCGCTGAGAGGCGAGTTATCCACAGGCTCAGAGTTATCCACAGGTTTGTTTGAAGCCCAGGTCGGCGGGAGCTCGGCTCGTCGGCGCAGGCATAGCGTCGCTGTCATGTCACGACACGAAGAGCACGAGCGGGTACGGCAGCGGCTGGGTGGGTTGGCGGTCCGCGAGCGAGAACGGCCGAGCAGTCTGCCGTTGCGCTCGTCCGGGACTTCTGATTCGCGCCATGAGGACGACGAAGGGCATTGGGACGACGAGGAACTCGTCTCGTCATCCGGGCCAGCGGGTGCGGTGGGGACGCCCGGGTGGCTCGACGACGGTGCGTCACGTGGGCGAAAACGGTTGGTGCCTGAGCGTTTTCGTGATGCGAGGCTGGACCCCGGGCGTCGCGGCGCGCTGGTACTCGGCCTGGTCGGGGTCATCGCGGTGGTGTTGACCGGAGTGATGGTGCTGCGCGACCAGCCCGTGGCGCGGGCGGTGCCGCCGGTGCCGGTGCTGCGTGCGGAGACCATTGCCGTGCCATCACATCCGACCACTGTTGCCGCCATGGCGGGTCAGGCATCCGGCACGAGCGAGGAAGTCGTCGTCAGTGTGGTCGGGTTGGTCGACCGGGCGGGGTTGCACCGATTGCCGGGTGGTTCGCGGATTGCCGACGCGATCGAAAAGGCCGGCGGCATCCGCGAAGGCGCCGACCTGGCCGGTCTGAACCTGGCGCAACGGCTGTCCGATGGCGACCAGGTCGTCATCGGTGCCACCGACCCCCAACTCGGACAGCCACGCGTGGGCAGCATCATGATCGGCGCGGGTCATTCGCCTGCTGCAACGCCGAACGCCGCGGGTCCGAGCACGGCGGGCACCAGCTCTGCCGGGCCGGGCACCTCGAGTCCCGGTGCCCCAACTGCCGGCACTTCGCGCGTCGATCTGAACAAGGCAACCGAAGCCGAACTGGACGCACTCCCCGGCGTCGGCCCGGTCACCGCCAAAGCGATCCTCGCCTGGCGCTCGACCAACGGCCGCTTCACCGATGTCGCCCAACTCGGCGAGGTCGACGGCATCGGCCCCGCCCGCCTGGCACGACTGCGCGATCTGGTGACCACATGACCCCTTCGGAACCTCATGACGTTCGGTGCGAAAGCTGGTGCGCTGCAAGCGGTCACCACCGCACTAGTTCGCGCGTGGAGGTGATCGCATGACCTGCCCGGTGTGGCCGTGCGCGAGGCTCGAAATCAGGCGCGCCACAGATCAGTCCGCGGGAACACAGGACCGCGCGCCGGATTCAGGCGATCCCAACCTTCCGACATGTCCGGTCGGATTGGGCAATACCCATTGCCCCGCAAACAGAGTCGCGGGAACCCGGGACAGTGGAATGTCCAGCCGCGACGACGCGGCAGGCAGATGAGAGTCGCGCTGGGCGAGGCAGTGAGGGTGAGGCCCTCACTGCGACAGGGAACAGCGATGCTGGACCGCGGAGAGACAACCCAGGCTGGGGCGGAGGAGTCCGAGCCGCAGGTGCTCGATATGCGCCTCGTCCCCGCGGCGCTCGGGTGTTGGGTGGCCACGATCGTCGCGGTGACGGTGGGGTGGGTCGCAGGGTTGGTGTTGGCGGTGGTCGCGGTCGTTGTGGCGATCGGGTTGTGGGTGGTGTTGCTGTGGGCGATGGCGCATCGGCGGGAGCGGTGGCGAGTTGTCGCGGTGGCCGGGTTGGCGACGATGCTGCTGGGCGCGGGTTTCGGGGCGGCGGGGGCTTGGCGGGAGCATCATGTGCAGGCGCATCCGCTGCGGGAGTCGTTCGGGCGGTCGGTGAATGTGGTCGCGGTGGTCAGCGATGATGCGAAGCCGATGCGGGCGGGCACTTTCGGTGGTCAGCGGCGGTGGATCGTGCGGGCCGAGCTGCGGGAGTTCGGGAAGGGGCCCGCCTGGACCCAGGCGGGTGGGTCGGTGGTGGTGCTCGCCGAGGGTGCGGGATGGGCCGGGCTGTCACCGGGGCAGGTGGTGCGGTTTCGGGCGCAGGCGAGTGAACCGAACCGGGCGGACCTGACCATCGCCACCCTGCAGGCCGCCGAAACCCCGGAGCTGATCGGAGTGCCGCCGTGGTGGCAGCAGCTCGCCGCGAGTGTGCGGGGGAACCTGGTCGAGGCGTCGGCCGAAGCGCTGCCGCCTGCTGCGGCTGGGTTGCTGCCTGCGCTGGTCGTCGGCGATACGGCATCGTTGTCGGGTGAAGTGCGCGAGGCGTTCGAAATCGCTGGGCTGCAACACCTTTGTGTGGTCAGCGGAGCAAATTTCACGATTCTCTTGACGGCCCTGCTGGCACTGACCCGACTGCTCACCGCGGGTCCGCGAGCGAGTGCTGCGGCGGCCGCAGGGGTGGTCGTGCTGTTCGTGGTGATCGCGCGTCCCGACCCGAGTGTGCTGCGGGCCGCGGTGATGGGTTCGGTGACAGTGCTTGCGCTGTTGACCGGTCGGCGAAAACAGGCACTCCCCGCACTGTGCGCGGCAGTGATCGGATTGCTCGCTGTCGCACCACAATTGGCGGTCAGCGCGGGATTCGCACTGTCGGTACTGGCCACAGCGGGGCTGATTCTGCTCGCCCCGAGTTGGGCGGACTGGTTGCGGGCGCGTGGATGGTGGCGGGCACCTGCGGAGATCGTGGCGGTGGCGGCGGCCGCGTTCGTCGTCACGGTGCCGTTGATGGTGGCGTTGTCGGGGCGGGTGAGCCTGGTGGCGATCGTGGCCAATGCGCTGGTCGCGCCGGTCGTCGGGTTGATCACGGTGATCGGGGCGGTGGGCGCGGTCGTGGCCTGCGTGTGGGGTGATGCCGCGGTGTGGGTGCTGTGGTGCGCGCGGCCGCCGATGTGGTGGCTGCTCGGTGTCGCCGATCGCGCAGCCGCTGTGCCGGGTGCGACCGTGACGGTGCCCGGCGGTGCTGTCGCCGGTCTGGTGGCAACGGCGATCGTCATCGTGGTGGTGGCGGGGTTGCGTTGGTCGCACACCCGTCGACTCCTGGCGGTGGTAGCGCTGGGAGTGTCGATAGTGCTGCTCCCGGTGCGTTTCCTGCAGCCGGGCTGGCCACCGTCGGGCTGGGTGCTCGCGATGTGCGACATCGGCCAAGGAGACGGCCTCGCGCTCTCGGTTGCTCCCGGCGCGGCGATCGTCATCGACGTCGGACCCGACCCCCGCCCGATCCGCGCCTGCCTGGACCGCCTCGACATCACCCACATCCCCCTGCTCGTGCTCACCCACCCCCACGCCGACCACATCAACGGCCTCGCCGGCGCCCTGCGCGGCCGCACAGTAGACGCGATAGCCACCGCCCCCGGCGAACTCCGCACCGCCATCGCCCGAACCTGCGCTGCCGCAACCCGAAACGTCGGCGAACCGCCGACCCGACTGCCACACCAACCGGAAGTGAGCGGATCGAGGCGGCAACCGACTGCGCCGCAGATACATCCGGTGGGGGTGACCCCTTCTGATCCGAGGCAGGCTGACCCGGATCCGAGGCCGACTGACATCGGCGGTATCGCAGGGCCCGTGCAGCCGGCCACAACAGCGGGGTGGTCGGCATCGTCGGCGCCTTCGGTCGGCGACAAGTGCCCGAGTGGGACTCCGGGGGAGATGATGGCGCGAGGTGAAGGTCGACCGGTGGGACAAGCTGTTACGCAGGGAGATTCGCATGGGCACGGTGAAGATGCGAATGGGGCCGAGCGGGTGGCGGAGCTTGCGGGGGCAGCTGGGATTCCGTTGATGGAACTGTTCGCAGGACACGAAATGGTGTTCGGGACAGTCGAATTGCGGGTGTTGGCGCCGAGTCGGGAGGTGCCGACATCATTGGCCGCCGATGAAGCCAACGATCGGTCGCTGGTGGTGCGGGCACGGACATCGGCGGGGACGATCCTGTTCACCGGGGATATCGAGGCCGAGGCGCAGGGGCGGGTCGCGCGTGGGGGTGATATTCGGGCGGATATCCTGAAGGTGCCACATCACGGATCTCGCACCACCACACCGGAATTCCTTCGCGCGGTCGGCCCACGCCTGGCGCTGGTCAGTGCCGGAAAGGGTAATACCTTCGGTCACCCGCATCCGACGGTGACGCAGGCGTTGGCCACACTCGGCACCACGGTGGCACGGACCGACCTCGATGGTGACGTCCTGGTCGTGGGAACCGCGGCCGATCTGCGAACCGTCACCTCCCGTCGCCGCGGTGCAACCAGCCGTGGATGCCGACGTGTCGGTGGGCGTCCGTAGGATCGCCTGGTGAGCGAACGCCCTGCCTCGGTGCATCTGGTCCTCGGCGACGAGGAACTGCTGGTCGAACGTGCGGTTGCGATGGTGACCGCGCAGGTACGCGCGTGTGCGCCCGACCCGGATTCGGTGCCGGTGGATCGGATGCGCGCCGGTGACGCGAGCACCGCGGAGCTGGCGGAATTGCTCAGTCCGTCGCTGTTCGCCGAGGACCGGGTGATCGTGCTCGAGTCGGCGGCCGAGGCCGGCAAGGACGCGGTCGCGGTGATCACCGAGGCGGCGGCCGATCCGCCCGAGGGCGTGGTGCTGATGGTGCTGCATTCCGGTGGTGGGCGCGCGAAGGCACTGGCGCCCGCGCTGCAGAAGAAGGGCGCCACCGTCCACGCGTGCACGAAACTGAGCAAGGGTGCCGAGCGGGTGGAGTTCGTGCGCGGCGAGTTCAGGGCCGCGGGGGTGAAGGTGCCGACCGAAGTGGTGCAGGTGCTGCTGGAATCCGTCGGTTCCGAACTGCGTGAATTGGCCGCGGCCTGTTCACAATTGGTGTCCGACACCGGCGGCAAGGTCACCGCCGACGCCGTGCGCCGCTACTACTCCGGCCGCGCCGAGGTGACCGGCTTCGACGTCGCCGACCTCGCCGTGGCAGGCGATCGCCCCGGCGCGATGGAGGCCCTGCGCTGGGCCACCGACCGCGGCGTCCCGCACGTCCTGCTGGCCGACGCACTCGCCGACTCCGTCCACACCATCGCCAAGGTCGGCTCCGTGGGCCGCGGCGACCCCTTCGCCCTCGCGCAAAAACTGGGCATGCCCCCCTGGAAGGTCAAGCGCGCCCAGGCCCAAGCCCGCGGCTGGAACCCCACCACCATCGCCACCGCCCTGCAGGTAGTGGCCACCCTCAACGCCGACGTCAAGGGCGGCGCCGCCGACGCCACCTACGCCGTAGAACACGCCCTCGCCCGCATCCTCGACCTACGCGCAACCGGCTGAACGGTCGCCCTGGACCCGGCCGCAAGCAACCGCTGTGTCCCCGTTCCAGACGGGCTGAACGGGCTAGCCCCCGGCCCCCAGCAACCGCTATGCGACGTCTCAGACGGGCTGAACGCGCCCGGCTCACCAGCAACAGCGATGCCTCGACTCGGACAGAGGCGCTGCCCGCGCAACGGCGTCGCCCCCCGCCGAACATCATCAAACCGGGACCCAATCGCGATGTCTGTCCGCTCTCACAACTGGCACAGTTGATCATGAGATGGTCGAGTCGATCGGTAGCCGGAACGGACATGGCGGGCGCGGTCGACGCGGTCGGGGGTCGGCGGGGCGTATTGCTCGGCGGGTGGTGCAGGTTGTCGCGGCGCTGATGTCGGCTGCGGTGGTCATCGTGACGGGGTACGGGTGGTCCACGGCGGGAAGTTTCGACGCGGGGTTTCTGAGGTCGCAGGCACTCGGCGTCGACGCACCCCATTCGCTGGACGGCGACCTCAATATCCTGCTGATCGGCCTGGACACCCGTCGCGATCAGAACGGCGACGAACTACCACCCGAGGTGTTGGAACAGCTGCACGCGGGCGACGGTGACGAAGGCGGTTACAACGCCAATACCCTGATCCTGGTGCATATTCCGGCCGATCTGAGCAAGTTCGTCGCGGTGTCGATCCCGCGCGACGACTACGTCCCCGTCAGCGGCATCCCCGGCTACACCCACGCCAAGATCAAGGAGGCGTACGGGCTGAAGAAGGCCGCAGTGCAGGACCAGATGATCGCGAAGGGCGTCACCGACAAGAAACAGCTCGAGCAGGCGGGCCGGGAAGCGGGCCGGGCGTCGATCGTGTCCGCGGTGCGCGATCTCACCGGTGTGCCGATCGACCGGTTCGCCGAGGTCACCCTGGCCGGGTTCTACGATCTGGCCGCCGCGCTGGGCGGGGTGGAAGTGTGCCTGAACAAGCGGGTCAACGACTCCGAGTTCTCCGGCGCCGATTTCCCCGCAGGCCGCCAACATCTGAACCCCGCACAGGCCCTGGCGTTCGTGCGGCAACGGCACGGCCTGGAAAACGGTGACCTGGACCGCACCCACCGCCAACAGGCGTTCCTGACCTCGGTCGCGCGTCAGCTACGCAGCGCGGGCACCCTCACCGACCCGGGCAAACTCAATGCCCTGATGGCCGTCGCACACCGCAATATCGTGCTGTCCGACGACTGGAACATGACCGAATTCGTTCGAACCCTGGGCGCCGCCGATGACCCGGTGGTCGAATTCCGCACCCTGCCCGTCCTGCGCTACGACGTGATCAACGGCCAAGACGTCAACATCGTCGACCGGCAGGCGATCCGCCGCGAGATCGCGGCCGCGTTCGGTATGCCGGTGCCGACCACTACCAAGCGCGCCGATCAGCGCACCGAACCCCCGGCCGCCTGGTCGTCGGAGACCAACGCGGGTGCCTGGCAGACCAGCACGACCGCACCGGTGATCGAAACCCCCGACGCGGGCAAGCCGGTCCGCAGCGACATCACTTCGGGACAGGTGCCCTGCGTGAACTGACTACTCGCCCGCGACCACGAGCGACAACTCGTCGTCGTCTTCGTCTTCGAGATCGTCGGCGTCGTAGCGCCCCTCCCACTCGTCGTACAGCGGAACCTCGTCCTCCCGAGTGACGATCCAGGCAGCCCCGTAACCACCGTCCTCGTCGGGCACCATCACGTTCTCGACCTTGAGCCCGATCCCCAGGATCTCCGCCGCGCGGATCACCTCGGCCAGGTCATCGCCTCGTACCACTGTCTGATTCGCGTACACCGTCAACATGGCGCGAATGGTAACCGACCCAGCTGACAAGTAGGCATCGGGGAACGACAAAAGCCGCCGTGGTCATCGAGGCCACGGCGGCTGCGTCTTGCGATGTATCGGTCAGCGAGCACCAGGCTCGCCGACGATCAGATCTTGTTCAGAGCCAGCGCGAGCGCGGACTTCTTGTTGGCCGCCTGGTTGGCGTGGATGACGCCCTTGGACGCGGCCTTGTCGAGCTTGCGGCTCGCGGTCTGCAGCTGCGCAGCAGCCTTTTCCTTGTCGCCGGTGGAGACGGCTTCGCGGAAGCTACGGATCGCGGTGCGCAGCGCGGACTTGACCGACTGGTTGCGCTTGCGCGCTTCCTCGTTGGTACGGATCCGCTTCATCTGGGACTTGATGTTGGCCACGCCTGTATCCTCTGGTTTCCTGTCGCTGGGTGGTGTTCTGTGAAAGCTCGTCGGGCGCGCGCCCACGATGCAGCAGATGGTGCTGAACTACGGGTAACACCGCGCCGAAGATCGAGGTTACCAGCTGGGTACCCCCTGGCGAAATCGGCCCTGTTCCGTCCGGCCTCGACGACGATGTCGATTTCATCCGTTTCAGGTGATGCAAAGAATTTACCTGTGTCTCACACGACGTCACTACCGGGTGATGCACAGTTTTTGTCATGACCCCCACCAGTGCGCCGAGTACGGCTCGAACTGCATCACCGGCGATGGTGAGAACGAACGGGCATCGCGAACCCACCCACACCGGTTTGTTCGAGGGATACGGCCCCGGCCGCTTCGCGGACGCCTTCGACGAGATGTTCGACGGATCGGGAAAAGTGCGGGCCCCTTACAAGGGCATCCACGCCGCGATGGTCGCCAATGATGTCGATGACCTGGCTAAACGCTCCGACGCGCTGGACCGTGCGTTCATCGATCAGGGCATCACCTTCTCCCTGTCGGGTCAGGAGCGCCCGTTCCCGTTGGATCTGGTGCCCCGGGTGATCGCGGCCGCGGAGTGGGCCAAGCTCGAGCGCGGGATCAAGCAGCGGGTCACCGCGATGGAGCTGTTCCTGGCCGATGTGTACGGCGAGCAGAACATCCTGCGCGATCAGGTGATCCCCAAACGCCTTGTTACCTCGTGTGAACACTTCCACCGCGAGGCCGCGGGTCTGGTCCCGCCCAACGGTGTGCGCATCCACGTGTCGGGCATCGACCTGGTTCGCGACGAGAAGGGCGACTTCCGGGTGCTCGAGGACAACCTGCGCTCGCCGTCGGGGGTCTCCTATGTGATGGAGAACCGGCGCACGATGGCCAGGGTCTTCCCTGATCTGTTCTCCTCGCACCGGGTGCGCTCGGTGGGCGACTACCCCGGCCACCTGTTGCGCGCGCTGCGGGCCTCGGCCGCGCCCAACGAGGTCGATCCGACCGTGGTGGTGCTCACCCCTGGCGTGCACAACGCCGCCTACTTCGAACATTCGCTGCTGGCCAGGCAGATGGGCGTGGAGCTGGTCGAGGGTCGCGACCTGTTCTGCCGCGACAATGTCGTCTATATGCGCACGACCGCGGGCGAACGGCAGGTCGACGTGATCTACCGGCGCATCGACGACACCTTCCTGGACCCGATGCACTTCCGTCCCGACTCCGTGCTCGGCGTGGCCGGGGTGCTCAATGCCGCGCGCGCGGGCAATGTGGTGATCTCGAGCGCGGTCGGCAACGGCGTGGGCGACGACAAGCTCATCTACACCTATGTGCCCAAGATCATCGAGTACTACCTGGGTGAGAAACCGATCCTGGCCAATGTGGACACCTTCCGCTGCTGGCTCGACGACGAACGCGAGGAAGTCCTCGATCGGGTCGCGGAACTGGTGATCAAGCCGGTCGAGGGGTCGGGCGGGTACGGCATCGTGATCGGACCCGACGCCAGCCCGCGCGAACTGGACGCGATCAAGCGCAAGGTCAAGGCCGACCCGCGCGGCTGGATCGCGCAGCCGGTGGTGCAGCTGTCCACGGTGCCGACCAAGATCGGCAACGATCTGGCCCCTCGCCACGTGGACCTGCGCCCGTTCGCGGTCAACGACGGCGACGACATCTGGGTGCTGCCCGGCGGCCTGACCCGCGTTGCCCTGCCGGAGGGCTCGCTGGTGGTGAACTCCAGCCAGGGCGGCGGCAGCAAGGACACATGGGTGTTGGCCGGACGCTCGGGCGCGGTGGACCGGGAACTGGCCGGACCGGAACTGGTCAGCGAACCGCCGCAGGCCGACGCGTTCGAACTGGGTCGCGAACTCAGCACACCGCAGGCCAACCAGCAACAGCAGCAACAACAGCAGACACAGCGGCTGATCGGGGACTGACAGACATGCTTGCTCGAAACGCCGAATCTCTGTACTGGATAGGCCGATACGTCGAGCGCGCCGACGACACAGCGCGCATCCTGGACGTGGCGGTGCATCAACTGCTCGAAGATGCCACCGTCGACGCGGACCGCACGTCTCGCGTGCTGCTCAAGGTGCTTGGCATCGAACCGCCCGAGGGCCTGCGCTTGAACGTGTGGTCGGTCACCGATCTCGTCGCGTTCAGCCACGATCACGGCGTCTCGATCAGTGACTCCATCACCAAGGCCCGCGAGAACGCCCGCGGCGCACGCGAAGTCACGTCCAGCGAGATGTGGGAATGTCTCAATGCCACCTACAACGGCATGGCCACCGCGGAGAAGGCGGCGCGCGGCCTGGGCCCGCACGAGTTCTTCTCCTACATCAAGGGCCGCGCGGCGATGTTCACCGGACTGACCGACTCCACGTTGAGTCGCGACGACGGCTACCGGTTCCTGCTGTTGGGCCGGTCGATCGAACGCGTGGACATGATGGTGCGCCTGCTGCTGTCGCGTGCGGGGGACAAGACCTCCTCGCCGGCCTGGGTGACGGTGTTGCGCTCGGCGGGCGCGCACGACACCTACCTGCGCACCCACCGCGGTGCCCTGGACGCGGCCCGCGTCGCCGAGTTCATCCTGATCGACCGCCTTTTCCCGCGTTCGGTGTTCCACACCCTGCGCGTGGCCGAGGCGTGCCTGACCGAACTCGATCAGCGCCCCGGCAGTCGGGTGGGCGCGCGGCACGAGGCGCAACGGGTGCTGGGACGCGCCCGAAGTGAACTCGAATTCCTGCCGCCGGGCGTGCTGTTGGAGGACCTGCAGGCGCGGCTGCTCGCGCTGCAGAAATCGTGCCGTGATCTCGGGGAAGCCGTGTCACGCCAGTACTTCCATGCCGCCCCGTGGGTGGCGTGGACCGACGTGCGCAGCAATCAGGACGGCCGCGTGCAGGTAGAGGGAGAGCTATGAGTTGGCGGATCAGGGTGGTGCACACCACCGGCTATGTCTACGACGCGCCGGTGACGCGCTCGTTCAACGAGGCCCGGCTCACCCCGCGCGCGGACAGCAGGCAGAACGTGATCCTCAATCGCGTCGAAACCGTGCCCGCCACAAGGTCTTACCGGTACACCGACTACTGGGGCACCGCGGTCACCGCGTTCGATCTGCACGCCCCGCACACCGAACTCGAGGTGACCGGGTCGTCGGTGGTGGAGACCGAACCGTTCGCCGAGCCCACCGAGGAACTGAGCTGGGACGAACTGCAGGGCGGCCGCGTGATCGACCGCTTCGACGAAATGCTCAGTCCCACTGTGTATGTGCCACGCGACCGCAAACTGGCCACGGTGGCCAAGCAGCTGTCGCGCGGGGAGGAACCGGCCAAGGCGGTGGTGCGCGCGGCCGAGTGGGTGCACAAGGAGATGGACTACATCGCGGGCACGACCTCGGTGCACACCTCCGCGCTCGAGGCCTTCGCCGAGCGTCGCGGGGTGTGCCAGGACTACGCGCACCTGACGCTGGTGTTGTTGCGCAGCATGGGAATTCCCAGCCGGTACGTGTCGGGGTACCTGCATCCCAAGGCCGGCGCGCAGATCGGTGAGACCGTGGCGGGGCAGTCGCACGCGTGGATCGAGGCGTGGACCGGGCAGTGGTGGGGGTACGACCCCACCAACAATCTCGCGGTCAACGAGCAGCATGTCTCGGTGGGCGTCGGCCGCGATTACGCGGACGTGCCGCCGCTGAAAGGCGTGTTCTCCGGTGGCGGCTCGACGGATCTGGAGGTCGTTGTAGAGGTCACTCGCCTCGCGTAGTGTCGGATCCGCTGTGCACTCGTCTCGTCGGTCTGACCTGTAGAGAGGTAGTTGCGGATGCCGTCTTCATCACCGAATCCCCTCGGCGCGGATCAAAAGAAATGGTTGGCCGAAGGCCTCGGGACCTTCGTTCTGGTGATCGGTGGTGTGGGCACGGCGGTGCTGGCCGGTCAGCAGGTGGGCACCCTGGGTGTCGCGCTGGCGTTCGGGTTGACGCTGACGTTCCTGGTCTACTCGATCGGCGGGCTGTCGGGCTGCCACGTCAACCCGGCTGTGACCCTGGGGGTCTTGTTGCTCGGGCGGATCTCGCCGAAGAACGCCATCGCCTATGTGGTGTCGCAGGTGATCGGCGGCCTGGCGGCGGGCATTCTGCTGTTCGCGCTGGCGAACAACCTGCCGTCGTACGATCGCCCGGTCGACGGTCTGGGGGCCAATGGTTGGGGCGCGCACAGTCCGTCGGCGCAGACCGGGCCGCTGGGTGAGGTGGTCCTGCAGAACGGGTACGGCCTGGCGGCCACGATCATCATCGAGGTCTTGATGACCGCGGTGCTGGTGTTCGTCGTGCTCGCCTCCACCGACGAGCTGTCCGACGCTCCGCAGTCGGGTGTGTCGATCGGGTTCGCGCTGGCGATCGCGCTGATCGTGGCGATCCAGATCGACAACGGCTCGATGAACCCGGCGCGCAGCATCGCGGTCGCGCCGTATCAGGACGGTGCGATGGGTCAGCTGTGGGCGTTCATCCTCTTCCCGCTGATCGGTGGCGTGCTCGGCTCACTGATCTACGGCCTGATCTTCGGGCGGTCCAAGCCTGCCCACCTGTAGAAAGCTCCGCCGACAGACCCCGGTCCGACACAGGCACCGGGGTCTGTTCGCGTTCAGCTCCAGCTGTATTCGATGACCAGCCGGTGCGCGACCAGGTCGAAGGTCTTGCGCTCCACGATCGCGCCCTCACGCCGGATCCCGTCCTCGGGCACGTCGAGAACCCGGTCCAGTCGCACCCAGCTGGGCCGACCGTCGTGATCCCACGGTCCGGTCCCGATGCCCACCCAGTTGGGGTCGTTGGCGCGGTCCGCCTTGGACGACAACATCAACCCGAGCAGTGTCTTGCGGTCACGTCCCACCACCAGCACCGGCCGATCCTTGCCGTTGGTGGGGTCTTCCTCGAACGGCACCCACGTCCACACGATCTCGCCGGGATCGGCACGCCCGTCCAACTGCGGGCAGTACACGATCTGCCTGGCGCGATGGGCGGTGGGCACGGGGGTGGAGGCGGTCGGGCGCACCGCCACGGGCGGTCCCGGCTTGTTCGCTAGCGCGTCCACCAGCTTCTCGAGCAGTCGCGGCCCCTGCTTGCGCACGATTTTGGGCCCCTGCTCCTTGGCGATGACGCCGAGCTGCTTGCCGAGACTGTTCCAACTGCTGGCCATGCACTGAAATATAACGCCGTCACGCGCTTGGAGCGCACCGGTGACAAAGCACCGCGCCCGTTCATGGGACGATAGGCGCAGTTCGCCTATACCCCGCGAGGAGTGGAGTGGCTTCCAGTTTTGTCGATACGACGTTCACCGATCCGTCCCGGATCCGGAACTTCTGCATCATCGCCCACATCGATCACGGCAAGTCCACGCTTGCCGATCGGATGTTGCAGCTGACCGGTGTGGTCGAAGCGCGGGCCATGCGCGCGCAGTACCTGGACCGGATGGATATCGAGCGTGAGCGCGGTATCACGATCAAAGCGCAGAACGTGCGGTTGCCGTGGCAGGTCGACGACACCGAGTACGTGCTGCACATGATCGATACCCCCGGCCACGTCGACTTCACCTACGAGGTCTCCCGCGCGCTGGAAGCCTGTGAGGGTGCGATCCTGTTGGTCGACGCCGCGCAGGGCATCGAGGCGCAGACCCTGGCCAACCTGTATCTGGCGCTGGAGAAGGATCTCACGATCATTCCCGTGCTGAACAAGATCGATCTGCCCGCCGCCGATCCCGATCGCTACGCGGCCGAGATCGCGCACATCGTGGGCTGCGAGCCCGACGACGTGCTGCGCGTGTCGGGCAAGACCGGTGTGGGCGTGAAGGAACTGCTCGACAAGGTGATCGAGGCCGTTCCGCCGCCGGTCGGCGACGCCGACGCACCCGCTCGCGCGATGATCTTCGACTCGGTCTACGACACCTACCGTGGCGTGGTCACCTACATCCGCGTGGTCGACGGCAAGATCTCGCCCCGCGAGAAGATCAAGATGATGTCCACCGGTGCCACCCACGAGTTGCTCGAGGTCGGCATCGTCTCGCCCGAACCCAAACCCACCCAGGGTCTGGGCGTCGGCGAGGTCGGGTACCTGATCACCGGTGTGAAAGACGTTCGCCAGTCGAAGGTCGGCGATACCGTCACCAGTGCGCGCAACGGCGCCGCCGAAGCGCTGACCGGCTACCGGGAACCGCGCCCGATGGTCTACTCGGGCCTGTACCCGGTCGACGGTTCGGACTACCCGGATCTGCGTGACGCGCTGGACAAACTGCAGCTCAACGACGCCGCGCTGACCTACGAGCCGGAAACCTCGGTGGCCCTCGGCTTCGGTTTCCGCTGTGGTTTCCTCGGTCTGCTGCACATGGAGATCACTCGCGAACGTCTGCAGCGCGAGTTCGACCTCGACCTCATCTCCACCGCACCCAACGTGGTGTACCGGGTCGAGATGGAAGACGGCACCGAACACGTGGTCACCAACCCGTCGTACTGGCCCGAGGGCAAGGTGCGCCACATCTACGAGCCCATCGTGAAGTGCACCGTGATCTCGCCCAGCGAGTTCATCGGGTCGATCATGGAGCTGTGCCAGCAGCGTCGCGGCGAGCTCGGCGGCATGGACTACCTGTCCGAAACCCGCGTCGAGCTGCGCTACACCATGCCGATGGCCGAGATCATCTTCGACTTCTTCGACCTGCTCAAGTCGCGCACGCGCGGCTACGCCAGCCTCGACTACGAAGAGGCCGGCGAGCAGGAAGCCGACCTGGTGAAGGTCGACATCCTGCTGCAGGGTGAAGCGGTCGACGCGTTCAGTGCGATTGTGCACAAGGACGCCGCGCAGGCGTACGGCCACAAGATGACCACCAAGCTGCGCGAACTGATCCCGCGTCAGCAGTTCGAGGTGCCCATCCAGGCCGCGATCGGCGCGAAGATCATTGCCCGCGAGAACATCCGGGCCATCCGCAAGGACGTCCTGGCAAAGTGCTACGGCGGCGACATCAGCCGTAAGCGCAAGCTGCTGGAAAAGCAGAAGGAGGGCAAGAAGCGCATGAAGACCATCGGTCGCGTGGAAGTCCCCCAGGAAGCCTTCGTGGCGGCACTGTCCTCGGATTCGGACAAGCCCAAGAAGTAGACAAGACCCAGCACGACACTCAGGCGCCGGTACCCACCGGCGCCTGAGCTATTTCTACGCGAAGGCGCGCGCCGCCCAATGGACTGCGATCGAGTTCGGCTGTGCCGGAATGCAATTGCGCCTGCTGCTGCACCAGCGCCAGACCCAGACCCGAACCGGGGGAGCCGGGACGTTTGGCGAAACGGTCGAAAGCGGTGGGGGACAAGGTATCCGGGATGCCGGTGCCGTTGTCGTCGACGGTGATCTCCACACAGTTGTCGGTGGCCCGCACGGCGACGGTCACCTGCGTGGCCTGACCGTGGACCACCGCATTGCTGACGGCGTTGGTCACGATCAGCATGATCCCGCCGGGCAACCCGTGCACCGGAACCGGATCACACTCGGTCAGCGTGATCTGAACCCCAGGATTGGCGCGGCGCGCGTTCTGCACCGCACGGTCCAAGGTTTCGCACAGTTCGAACGGCTCGAACGCGCCCGCATCGGTGAGCTCACCCACCGCCAGTCGTTCCAGATCAGACAGCGTGTGCTCGATCTGACTCTCGGCGGCCAGCACATCGGCCAGCACCGGCCCACGCTGGTCGGCGGGCAGATCAGTGCCGGCGAGCACCTGCAGATCGGTGCGCATGGCCGTGAGCGGCGTGCGCAGTTCGTGCGCGCACACCGCGGCGAAATCGCGGGCACTGTCCAGGGCCTGACGGGTTTCGCCGTGCGCGGCCTCGAGGCGGGCCAGCATCCGGTTGATCGCGTCGGACAGTTCCTCGGCTTCGCGATTGCCACGTCCCGACAGCGGTGGGAGTTCGTCGAGGGTGTCGATTTCGTGCGTCGCGTTGGCGAGCCTGCGCAGCGGTCGCGCGGCGAAACCGGCCAGCACCCAACCCAATACGGCGGCCAAGACCACCGCGGCCACGCCGATACCGAGGCCGATCAGCTGGCTGCGGGTGATGGCGGCGTCGACGAGTTCGCGATCGGCGTCGAGCTCGACCACCATCCCCGGCACGCCCTGTACCGCCGCGAGCGACCGGTGATCCCCGTCGACCGGGACCACGATCGTCCCCTGTCGCGGCGACGCGGACGCGTCCGGCGACTCGAAGGCCGGGACAGGCGGCGCACCCCCGGGCTCGGCGTCGAACGGCTGCGCCACCGCCACACGCATACTCGATACGGTCTGATTCAGCTGACTCGTGCCCGCCACCTTCAGCAACGCACCGTAGGTGAGCCCGAGTGTCACCGCGACGAGCGCTGCCACCACCGCCGACACCAATGCCACCCGAAACCGCAACGACCGCGACGCCTTCACGGCTGATCCCGCAACACGAACCCCACCCCGCGCACCGTATGCACCACGCGCGCAACACCTTCGGCTTCCAGCTTGCGCCGCAGATACGACACGAACACATCGACCACATTGGTATCGGTGCTGAAGTCGTACCCCCACACCGTCGACAGGATCTGCTCACGCCCCAGCACGATCCCGGCATTGCGCGCCAACATCGCCAACAGCTCGAACTCCCGTTTGGTCAGCTCGACCGGCGACGAACCCGCGTGCACCCGGTGCCCGGTCAGATCGATCACCACCTCGCCCACCTGAATCGTCTCCGACGACGAGGCGACGGTCACCGGCCTGCGCCGCAACAACGCGTGCAAACGCGCGACCAATTCGCCCAGATCGAACGGTTTGGTCAGGTAGTCGTCGGCGCCGCGCTCGAGCGCCGCGATCCGGTCGGTGACCGCACTGCGCGCACTGAGCACACAGATGGGGATGTCGTTGCCCATCGCGCGCAAGGCCGTGACCACGCCCACACCGTCGAGTTCGGGCATGTTCACATCCAGCACCATGGCGTCGGGCGCGGCTGAACCGACCAGGGTCAGCGCCTGTGCGCCGTCGCTTGCGGTGATCACGTCGAAGCCCGACAGTTCCAAGCCGCGCCGCAACGACGCGAGCACGCGAACCTCGTCGTCGACGACCAAGATCTGCTGTCCGGTCATGCACTCACCCTAGTGTTATCGCTGGTCGGAAAGGGTGCGCGGAAGGCGCGACCCCACCGACCTGATGCGCCGGTGAGTACGACGGTAGGGCGCGCGACTTCACGTTCTGTTGACCAATCGTTAGAGTTCTCTGCGGATCGACCGCCCCTGGTTCCACGGGCTCGCGCCAACGACGTTGTGGCCCATAGGGTGGGCACCGAACGTTGTGCACGAAATGACAGTTCGGTGATCTGGAAATAGTGTTGGATTGTCCTCACTTCGCCTCGGTAGTGGTGAGGAACTACAGCGATGCGATGTGTTGGAGCCTTGATGACGCGTGAACTGCCTTTCGATGACGGTGCCGCGCGCACGGAAGGGCCGGACACGGCCTACCGGGTCGCCAACGGCGTCGCCCGCGTCGCCAGGGCCGGGGCCTATGTCACCGGCGGCGCGCTGGTGGCGGCCAACGGCGCCGCGCGCGACAGCAACGCCGACAGTCGGTACGCGGGCTGGTCGCAGCAGACCGTGCCCACCGACCCGAGCCCGGACGCACCCAGCCCGATCGTGACCTTCCCCGATCTGGCCGCACCCGAGTTCGACCCGGTGGTGCCGCCCGCCCCGTTCTTCGCACCCCCCGACGTCTCGATGGTCGCCCGGACCGGCGAATTCGACCGGCGCCCAGAGACTTCCGGCTCCGACGAGCGTGACTCCCGGATCCCGGGCGACAACGACTCCTCGAGCGGCATCGGCATTCCCGGCTACAACCCCGGTTACGGCCACAACCCCGGCAACGCCGAACCGGGCTTCGACCTCCCCGGCTTCGACGACAGGCCCGAACACGGCACCCGCCCCGGCTTCGACCTGCCCGATTTCGGTCGACCAGGTTTCGACCAGCCCGGTTTCGACCAGCCCGGCATCGGCCTTCCCGGCTTCGACGGTCCGACCCCCGGCATCGGCATCCCGGGCTACGACAGCCTGCCCGGCAACGACTTCGGCATCCCCGGCTACAGCGGTATCGGACTGCCCGGCACCGACCCGGTCGGCTCGGTGTCCGACGGCATGTTCGACGGCATCGGTGACCTGGGCGGCATGTTCGACGGCATCGGCGCGATGATGACCAGCCAATGGCAGGTCGACGTGCACGCCGGACTCGACGGGGTGTGGTTCACCTCGCAGTTGAAAGCCGACCTGCAGGTCGGCGACGTCGGCGACCAGCTCGACGACTACAGCGACTGGCTGCGCGGCGAGATGACCACCCCCGGCGGCACCGGGACCCCCTCGCCCACGGGCGGCCTGAGCAGCCCGAACGGTCCCACCCTGCCCGGCTCGTCGTCGGGTGTGGGCCTGCCCGGCTCCACCGCGCCTGTGCCGGCGCCCGTCGCGGCGACCCCGTTCGTCCCGACACCGGCACCGACTCCGGCCCCGATCGCACCGGCACCCGCCCCGATCGCGCCCGTGGCCGTCGCGCCGCTCGCCACGAACCCCGTGGTCAGCACGCCGCTGCAGACCACCATCCAGCCCGACGCCGCGTCCACCCCGATCGCGAACGTGTTCGGCCCCGCCACCACGTCGCCGCTGACCGCCCCGGCGGCCTCGGTGCCCGCACTGTTCACGCCGGTCACCCCGACGAAACCCGTTGTGCTGCCCGATGTTTCCGGTGGCGGTTCCACCCCGACGATGCCGCCGGTGACCGTGCCGTCCAAGGTGCCCACGATCGACCTCGAGACCCCGACGACGGTGAAGCCGGTCGTGCCCACGGTCACGGTTCCCACGGTGCCCGATGGCACCAAGGTCCCGATCACCGTGCCGCCGACCACCCCGGTGAAGCCGACCGTCCCCGACGACGACGTCACCACCAAGCCCGGCACCGGCGGCTCGACCACCCCCTCGACCGGTCAGGGCACCCCGACCGTCGACGTCCCCACGCCGACCAAGCCGCCCACGGTGGACGTCGACCCGCCGACCACGCGCCCCACCGTCGACATCGACCCGCCGGTGGTCACCCCGCCGCCGGTCACCGTGGCGCCGACCGTGGCACCGGTGAAACCCCCGGTCGTGGAGACCAAGCCGATTGCCGCCGAATTCGACCAGCACAGCAGCGGCTACCATGGCGTTTCGGCCGGATTGTTCGATTCGGGTCTGGGCGGTGGCGATGTTCTCGCCGGCGCGTTTCCCGTCGAACACCACGGGTATGACTTCGTCTGACGCGACGACTGACGCGATGACGTTGCCAGCGTGGCCCGCGCCGTGTTGACGCAAGGAGAGTGAGGATCGTTTGTCTGCCGCAACCGGACTGCAGACCGCGACGGTGAAGCATCCGGATGTGATGGCTCCGGTCATCGCGCTGGTCGACGAACTGCGGGAACTGGTCCGTTCGGGCGGTCGCAACGATCTCGACGCGCGCCTGGGCATGGTCAGGGCCAGGCTCAGCGATCCGCGCGTGCGGATCGTGGTCGTCGGCGAACCGCAGGCGGGGATGAGCACGCTGGTCAACAGCATGGTCGGGTCCCCGGTCAGCGCCACCGACGGCAAGCCCAGCGTGCCGGTGATCGTGGAATACGGCCAGGCGCCCAAGGCGACGCTGGTGAAATCCGCGCCCGGTGGCCGGGTCGAACGGGTCCCGGTGGACCCGCTGAACCCCTTGCCCGCATTGACCTCGCTGGGGATTCTGCGCGCGGAATTCGCCGAGCCGAGTCCGCTGCTGGCCGACGGCCTGGTGGTGATGGACGCCCCCGGCGCCACTGCCCACGAGGCCAGCGCCTGGTCGATGATCGCCGCCGCCGACGTGGTGCTGTACGCCGCCGACGCCGCCGCCGAACTCACCGCGGCCCAACTGGATTACCTGCGTCGGGTCGAGCAGGTGTGCCCGTCGGTGGTCTGCGTGCTCACCAAGATCGACCGCAATCCGCAGTGGTCGCTGACCCAGCGACGCAACCGCGCGCTGCTCGACGGCGCCGGACTGAACTTCGCGGTGGCGCCCGTGTCGGGTCTGCTGCACCACCAGGCCACCGAAAAACGTGACCAGCAGCGCGATGTCGAGTCCGGCGTACCGCAGCTCATCGATCACTTGCGCGAATACGTTGTCGCCCAAGCGGATTCGGTGGCAGTGGCGGCCGCCGCGCGCGATATCGCCCTGATCACCGACCAGCTCACGGTCACCCTGCGCGCGGAGTCCGACACCCTGCGCGACCCCCGCAGACGCGCGGAGATCACCCAGCGCCTGGCCGCCGCGCGTACCGCCGCCGACCAGTTGCGCCAGCGCACCGCCACCTGGCAGGTCACCCTCGTGGACGGTGGTTCCGAGCTCAGCGCCGACATCGAACACGATCTGCGGCACCGTTTACGCAGCCTGGTCCGCGAGGCCGAGGCCGAGATCACCCGCACCGACCCCGCCCGCAAGTGGAACGAATTCGCCACCGAACTCGACGCGCGGATCTGCGAGGCGGTCGAGGAGAACTTCGTGATGGCGCACTATCGCGCCGTGGAGCTCACCGAGCAGGTGGCCGCGAAGTTCCCGCCCGACAACCGCACCCCGCCGCTGCCCGAACTGCGCCTGACCAACCCCGGCGACGTGCTGGAACCGGTGCAGCCGCTGGAAGCCCTCGAAAGTGCCAAAGCCGGTGTGGGACAACAACTGTTGACCGCGCTGCGCGGCTCCTACGGCGGCATCCTGATGGTCGGCCTCGCCACCAGTCTGCTCGGCATGTCGCTGGTCAACTGGTATTCCGCGGGCGCCGGTGTGCTGCTGGGCGTGAACGCGCTGTGGGACGACCGCAAGAACCGCAAACAGCGCAGACAAGCCGAGGCGAAGGTGGCCGTGGCCCGCCTGGCCGACGACGTGATCTTCCAGGTGGGCAAGGAATCCCGCAACCGCCTGCGCGCGCTGCAACGAGCCCTGCGCGACCACTACACCGAGATCGCCGCCGAAGTGGGCCGCACCGCCGACGAGGCCCTGCGCGCCGCCGAGGAAACCGGCCTGCGCTACGGCGACCACCGCGAACTGCGCATCACCGAGATCGACGCGGGTCTACGCACGATCGCGGGGCTGCGTCAGCGCGCCGAACGCCTCACCTACTGACTCAGGCCCGGTTGGCCGGGGAGTGCGCGGGCTGGAACTGGCCCGCGTTGCGCTGATCCTCGGCACGGATCACGTGGGTCACCGCGTTGATCAACGCCAGGTGGGTGAACGCCTGCGGGAAATTGCCCAGGTGTCGACCGGTGCGCGAGTCGATCTCCTCGGCATACAACCGCAGCGGACTGGCCAACCCCAGCAGCCGTTCGCACAGGTTCGTGGCCCGTTCGAGCTCGCCGATCTCCACCAGCGCCGAGACCAGCCAGAACGAGCAGATCGTGAACGTGCCCTCCTCGCCTTCGAGGCCGTCGTCGGTGGTGTCCACGTGATAGCGCAGCACCAGCCCGTTGACGGTGAGATGGTTGGCGATCGCCAGCACCGTGGCCCGGATGCGCGGGTCCTCCGGCGGCAGGAACCGGGTCAACACCACCAATAGCAGCGAGGCGTCGAGGGTGTCACCGCCGTAGGTCTGGGTGAACACGCCCTGGTCGTTGACTCCGAACTCGAGCACATTCTCGCGGATCTCCTCCGCGATCTCGAACCACTCCGCCGCGCGTTCATGCTGCCCGTGCAACTGCGCCAGCCGCGCACCACGGTCCAGTGCCACCCAGCACATCACCTTCGAGGAGGTGAAGTCCTTGGGTTCGCCGCGCACCTCCCAGATCCCGCGATCGGGCTTGCGCCAGTTGGCGATCGCGGCGTGCACGGTGCGTTCCAGCAGCGGCCACAGCGATTCGGGGACCTGACCGCGCGATTTCACGTGCAGGTACACCGCGTCGAGCATGGTGCCCCAGATGTCGTGCTGGTCCTGGTCGTAGGCGGCATTGCCGATACGGACCGGTTTCGCGCCGTCGTACCCGGACAGGTTGGGCAGCTCGTATTCGGTGATGTGGCGTTCGCCGCCGATCCCGTAGAGCACCTGCAGCGGGACCGCGTCACCGTTCTCGCCGGTGGTGACGTCGTCGAGGAACGCGAAGAAGTCATTGGCCTCACGGTCCAGGCCCAGGGTGTACAGACCCCACAGGGCGAAGCTCGCGTCGCGCACCCAGGTGTAGCGGTAGTCCCAATTGCGGTGTCCGCCAGGGGTTTCCGGCAGTGAGGTAGTGGAGGCGGCCAACAGTGCACCCGTGGGCGCGTAGGTCAGGCCCTTGAGCGTGAGCGCGCTGCGCTGCAGATAGCTGCGCCACGGATGGTCGGGGAAATCGCCCTGGGTGATCCAGCGTCGCCAGCATTCGGTGGTGGCCCACATCTTCTGCGCCGCGTCCTCGAAGGTGGCCGGCGCGGGCAGTTCCGACCAGGTCAGCGCGACGAAATGCTGATCGCCCTCGGCCATTCTGGTGCGCGCCCGCGCCTCTCGGCCTTCCAGGCCAAGCCGCAGATCGGTGGTGAGCACCAGCGACGGCCCGTCATCGGGACCGCTGGACGCGCGCGCGGTCGCCTGCTCGTAGACCTTGCCGGTGTACTCCCATTTCGCCCCGCCCTGGTGGTAGTCGAACGAGGGCTGGCAGCTCATCTCCAATTCGACCGTGCCGCTCACGCACTTGACCATGCGCAACAGAATGTGTTCGGCATCCCAGTCCATCGGGGTGCGCCGGTGCGTCTTCGATCGGGCGATGTTGTTGTGCCATGGGCCGAGCACCAGCGCGTCGCGCACCACCAGCCAACCGGTTTCGGTCTGCCAGGTGGTCTCCAGGATCATCCCGCCGGGCAGATATCGCCGGGCCGCGGGCACATTCTTGCCATAAGGCCCGATCCGGAAATGGCCGGCGCTGCGGTCCAGGATCGCGCCGAACACGCTGGGGGAGTCGGGGCGTGGCACACACATCCACTCCACCGAACCGCTGCTGGCGATCAGACAGCTGGTTTCACAGTCGGACAGGAAGGCGTAGTCGTCGATCGGCGGAAAGGCGCCGCGACGGCCGCTCGAGGAGACCGGACTCAGAATCGGCAGGGCGTCAGCGCTGGAAGACTCCATACCCAATGATCACGGCCGACCGCGCGCACGTCCACCGCTGTACGCGGTGATCGCGACGGATCCGCTGGTCGCGGCCGGGTAATTAGCCCGCGTCGATTCGGGCGGCGAGGGCGGGCCGCGGCACCGACTAGGCTGGGCGGTGTGCAACGCATCGCAGGTTGGTGGGACGGGTTCGAGCTCTGGGTAGCCGGGCTGCCCTTTATTCCGCAGTTCCTCGTGGTGCTGGTCGGCATGGTCCCGATCAGCTTCGCCCTCGCCTACCTGCTCGACCGCGCCCTGCGCGCGACCTTCCGACTGCTCGGCCGCGACGATCGAGACGATGCAGTCGAGCCGATGCCGGTGATGGTCGAACGTCCCACTGTTGGCAGCGGTGCCCGCTGATGCCACGTTCTCGCGTTCAACTCGCCCTCATCGCCTTGCTCGTGCTCGTCGTCATCGCCTGGTTCTTCACGCGCTGACCGGCCGAGCAGGCGTTCTTCGATTGCGATCACCATGTCCGAATCTGCTACAGTCTGCGATGTGTCGTCGAGTGTCGCCCCGCAGATCCGCCATGAGTTGGCGTTGATCGCTGTCGGCAACCTCGCGGTCGCGGACATCCTCTGTCGATGATCGGCCACCGGACTCGCCTGCGCGTTTCTGCCCAGTAGACTGGCGCGCGCTTTCCTTTCGCAGTCGAAGTCCGTCACTCCGGGGGCCAACCGGCCCGAGTCGCGCCCACTGTCGTGCCTTCCTCGCACGGCAGGTCTACCGATCGACAGAAGCGTTTCCTGCCGCCACGAAAACCGTTGCGCCGCAGGTCATTTCCCGAAAGGTTCACCCCGAGATGTCTCGCAACACCTGGATCGGCTCGCGCCGCCGCGCCGCCGCCATCGCCCTGACCGCCGTCGCCGCTGTCGCGCTGACCGCGTGCGGCGGTGGCGCCAGTGATTCCACCGCCGGGGAAGCCACCGCCGACGGCAGCGGGGGCACCATCAACCTCTACGCCTACGCCGTGCCCAAGCCCGGCTTCGACAAGGTCGTGCCCGCGTTCAACGGCACCGACGCGGGCAAGGGCGTGCAGGTGCAGGCCTCCTACGGCGCCTCGGGCGACCAGTCGCGCAAGGTCAAGGACGGCGCCGAGGCCGACGTGGTGAACTTCTCCGTCGAACCCGACATCACCCGCCTGGTCGACGCGGGCCTGGTCGATTCCACCTGGAACGCCGACGCCACCAAGGGCATCCCGTTCGGTTCAGTGGTGACCCTGGTGGTCCGCAAGGGCAACCCCAAGGGCATCAAGGACTGGGACGACCTGATCAAGCCGGGTGTCGAGGTGGTCACCCCCAACCCGTTCAGCTCCGGCTCGGCCAAGTGGAACCTGCTCGCCCCCTACGCGGCCAAGAGCGACGGCGGCAAGAACCAGCAGGCCGGCCTGGACTACCTGACCCAGCTGGTGTCGCCCGAACACGTGAAGGTGCAGCCCAAGTCGGGCCGCGAAGCCACCGAAACGTTCCTGCAGGGCACCGGTGACGTGTTGCTCAGCTATGAGAACGAGGCCATCTTCGCCGAGCGCAACGGCGACCCGATCGAGCACATCAACCCGTCGACCACATTCAAGATCGAGAACCCGGTCGCGGTGCTGAAGAACTCCAAGAACCTGCCCAAGGCCACCGCGTTCCGCGACTTCCTGTTCACCCCCGAGGGCCAGAAGGCCTGGGCGCAGGCCGGTTTCCGCCCGGTCGACCCGAAGGTGGCCGCGGAGTTCGCCAAGGACTTCCCGACCCCGGCCAAGCTGTGGACCATCGACGACCTCGGCGGCTGGAAGGCCGTGGACAAGGATCTGTTCGCGCAGGGCACCGGCAAGGTCGCGGTCATCTACGACCAGGCCACCAAGTAAGCCGTGACCCCGCTCACACGTGATACTGGACAACTGTGACTGACAGCAGTGGGCCCGCCGGGACCGGAGAAACCTCCGATCCCGGCGGTGCCGTGAAACTGGACAAGAAGCCGCCGACCCCGCGTCGGCCTGCCCGGTCGTGGCTGCGTGTGAGCGGCTCGGTCGGCCCCGTCGGTATCGGTGTGGCGGTGATGTGGCTCAGCGTCATCGTGCTGCTGCCACTGGCCGCGCTGACCGTGAGCTCCTTCGAAGACGGCTGGTCCGGCTTCTGGGACGCGGTCTCCGCACCCTCGGCACTGGATTCGCTGAAGGTGACCATCGGTGTCTCGGTGATCGTCGCGGTGATCAATGTCTTGATGGGCACCCTGATCGCCTGGGTGCTGGTGCGCGACGAGTTCCCCGGCAAGGGCATCGTCAACGCGCTGATCGACCTGCCGTTCGCGCTGCCCACGATCGTCGCCTCGATCGTGCTGCTGGCGCTGTACGGCCCCAACAGCCCGTTCGACATCCACCTCAACGCCACCCAACCCGGTCTGGTGGTGGCGCTGGCCTTCGTCACGCTGCCGTTCGTGGTGCGCTCGGTGCAGCCGGTGCTGATCGAGGTCGACAAGGAAGTCGAACAGGCCGCGCTCTCGCTGGGCGCGAGCAACTGGACGACCTTCCGCCGGATCGTGCTGCCCACCCTCACGCCCGCGATCATCTCCGGCGGCGGCCTGGCCTTCGCCAGGGCGATCGGCGAATTCGGCTCGGTGGTGCTGATCGGCGGCAATATTCCGCGCGAGACGCAGGTGACCTCGCAGTACATCCAGCAGCAGATCGAGGTCGACCGGCCGATCAACGCCGCGGCGGTGTCGGTGGTGCTGCTGGTGATCTCCTTCGCCACCCTGTTCGTGCTGCGGCTGCTGGCCGAGCGCGCGTCTCGAAAGGAGAGGGCCGCCGAATGAGGCTTTCCGTGTTCACTCGCCTTTCGCTGCGCACCGTGGCGCTGGGGTACCTGTTCGTGCTGCTGGTGCTGCCGCTGGCCATCATCTTGTTCCGCACCTTCGAGCGGGGAATCGGTGCGTTCCTGGACTCGATCACCACGCCCGCGGCGATCTCGGCGTTCCAGCTGTCGATGATCATCGTGGCCATCGTGGTACCGCTGAACGTGGTGTTCGGCGTGATCACGGCGCTTGCCCTGGTGCGCAGCAAGTTCCCCGGCCGCAATCTGGTCCAGGGCCTGGTGGACCTGCCGATCGCGACCTCGCCGGTGGTGGTCGGTGTCTCGCTGATCCTGCTGTGGGGTGCGGGCGGCTGGTTCGGTGCGCTCGAGAACACCGGTTTCAAGGTGATCTTCAGCCTGCCGGGCATGGTGATCGCGACGATCTTCGTCACGCTGCCGTTCGTGGTGCGCGAGGTCGAACCGGTGCTGCACGAGATCGGTGAGGACCAGGAGATGGCCGCGGCGACGCTGGGCGCCAATCGCTGGCAGACGTTCTGGCGGATCACGCTGCCCGCGATCCGCTGGGGCCTGACCTACGGCGTGGTGCTCACCGTGGCGCGATCACTGGGCGAATTCGGCGCGGTGATCATGGTGTCGACGGCGCTGCCGGGCCAATCGCAGACACTGACCCTGCTGGTGCACGGCCGCTACATCAACGACCACAACACCTTCGGCGCCTACAGCGCGGCCACCCTGCTGATGGGCATGGCCCTGGTGGTTCTACTCCTGATGACTCTTCTCGAACGCAAACGGGGCCCCGAATGATCACCGTGACCAACGCGCGCAAGAACTACGGTTCCTTCGCCGCCCTCGACGATGTCAGCATCGACATCCCCTCCGGCGAACTGACCGCGCTGCTGGGCCCCTCCGGCTCGGGCAAGTCCACGCTGCTGCGCTCCATCGCGGGCCTCGAGTCTCTGGATTCGGGCATCGTGATGATCGCGGGCAAGGACGTCACCCGGGTCTCGCCGCAGAAGCGCGATATCGGCTTCGTGTTCCAGCACTACGCCGCGTTCAAGCACATGACCGTGCGCGACAACGTGGCCTTCGGGCTCACGATTCGCAAGCGGCCGAAGAAGGAGATCGAGAAGCGGGTCGACGAACTGCTCGGCATCGTCGGTCTCGACGGTTTCCAGCACCGCTACCCGGCGCAGCTGTCGGGCGGCCAACGTCAGCGCATGGCACTGGCCCGCGCGCTGGCCGTGGACCCGCAGGTGCTGCTGCTGGACGAGCCGTTCGGCGCGCTGGACGCCAAGGTGCGCACCGACCTGCGCCAGTGGCTGCGCAGGCTGCACGACGAGGTCCACGTGACCACGGTCCTGGTCACCCACGACCAGGAGGAGGCGCTGGACGTGGCCGACCGGATCGCGGTGATGAACAAGGGCCGCATCGAGCAGGTCGGCACGCCCGAGCAGGTCTACGACCGGCCCGCCAACGAGTTCGTGATGTCCTTCCTGGGCGCGGTGGCACGCCTGAACGGCCACCTGGTCCGCCCGCACGACATTCGCGTCGGCCGCGATCCGTCCATGGCGATGGCCGAACACGAGGGCACCGCCGAATCCGCCGGGGTCACCAGGGCCACGGTCGAACGGATCGTGCGGCTGGGCTTCGAGGTCCGCCTCGAGCTGCGCAATGCCGCCACCGGCGACCAGTTCGCCGCGCAGGTAACTCGCGGTGATGCTGCGGCACTGCATCTGAGCGAGGGCGAGACCGTCTACGCGCGCGCCACGCGCATTCCGGACCTCCCGCAGGACTGATCCACACCCGACGACCGGGGCCCGGCGACACAGCGTCACCGGGCCCCGGTCGTCGTTTATCTGTGCACGCGGTACCGCCGCATCGGCGCAGGTTAACCGGTACCGGCAGTCCGCGGGCCGCCTCGACGCGCTCGGTGCGCATCGATTTTTCGCGTCTCACAGCGCTCGCCACGCGACTGTGCATGACGCAGTGTCACAGGTAGAGGCACTTTTACTGGCCAGTAGCTTTCTCATCTGGGCTTTTGACGCGCCGGACACGCGAAATTCGGTAAATCACGGAGTTGACGTGACTCGTCGTAGGTGTAACCATTGGAAACAGTAAACGTCCCTAGAGGAGAGGCAGTGACGACGATGTCTGCGCCCACCACCCCTGACGTCGATCCTGTAGTCGTTCAGGCTCAGGCGTACGCCGAGAAGTTGCTGATGCTGTCCGAGGCATCGGTGGATCGCCACTTCGACCCGTTCGAGGACATCGACTGGGACGCCCCTGACTTCGACCCGAACTGTAAGCCCGAGCGCTGGGTCCTGGTCACCTCGGCCGACCCCATCGGTCGCCACCCCTGGTACCAGGCGCTGCCGCTGGACAAGAAGATCGAGATCGGCAAGGTCCGTCAGGCCAACGTCGCCAAGGTCGGCCTGCAGTTCGAGGCCATCCTGATCATCGGCATGATGCAGCACATCTTCAACCTGGACAACAACGATCCGGAGTTCCGGTACTGCTCGCACGAGATGATCGAAGAGCACAACCACACCCTGATGTTCCAGGAGATGGTCAACCGCGTCGCCGACGTGCCCGGCATGAACCCCGCCGTGCGTCGACTGCGCCACCTGGCCGCCCCGGTCGGCGCGCTCATGCCGAACCTGTTCTTCATGGCCGTGCTCGCCGGCGAAGAGCCGATCGACCACATCCAGAAGGACATCCTGCGCTCGGGTGACGACATCCACCCGATCATGCGCGGCGTGATGGCGATCCACGTGGCCGAGGAAGCTCGCCACATCTCCTTCGCCCACGAGTTCCTGAAGAAGAACGTCCCGGCGCAGCCCGCGTTCAACAAGGCCGTGCTCTCGATCGCCATGCCGATCGTGATGTTCATCCTCGGCCGCGCGATCGCGACCCCGCCGAAGACCTTCTTCAAGCAGTTCGACATGCCGACCGAAGTTCGCAAGGACCTGTTCTACGGTTCCAAGGAAGCCAAGCGCACCTTCGCCGACTACTACGTCGACGTGCGCGCGCTGGCCGAGGAGATCGGTCTGATGAACCCGGTCGCCCGCAAGGTGTGGAAGCTGCTCGGTATCGACGGCCCGTCCAGCCGGTACCGCTCGGAGCCCAAGCGCTCTGCGAAGCACGCTGCCTGAGACGATAGAGATATGCCATACGTTGTCACCCAGTCATGCTGTAGTGACGCCTCGTGCGTCTACGCATGCCCGGTCAACTGCATTCATCCGACGCCGGACGAGCCGGATTTTCGTACCGCAGAAATGCTGTACGTCGATCCGGCCGCCTGCGTGGACTGTGGCGCCTGCGCCACCGCGTGCCCTGTCGACGCGATCACTTCCTCCAAGAAGCTGACCGAAGAGCAGAAGCCGTTCATCGAGATCAACGCTGATTTCTACCGGGTCCAGCGCGACCGTCCGACGCTGGCCGCGCCGGTGATGCCGCCCGCGATCGACACGCAGCGCTCCCCGTTGCGTGTCGCCATCGTCGGTTCGGGCCCGTCGGCGATGTACGCCGCCGACGAGCTGCTCACCCAGCCCGGCGTCGCGGTCACGATGTTCGACCGGCTGCCGCAGGCCTACGGTCTGGCGCGCCTGGGAGTGGCCCCCGATCACAAGCACACGCGCAAGGTCGCCGACCTGTTCGACATCATGTCCAAGCAGGACGACTTCGGCACCTACCTCGATGTGGAGATCGGCAAGCACATCAGCCATGCCGAGCTGCTCGAGCACTTCCACGGTGTGATCTACGCCGTGGGCGCGTCCGCGGACCGCAAGCTGAACATCCCCGGCGAAGGCCTGCCCGGCAATGTGTCGGCCACCGACTTCGTGGCCTGGTACAACGGCCATCCCGAGCACGCCGACGACCAGTTCGATCTGGATCAGAAGCGCGTGGTCATCGTGGGCAACGGCAACGTGGCTCTCGATGTCGCGCGCATCCTGACCGTGGATCCGGCGCTGCTCGCCGATACCGACATCGCGCCGCACGCGCTGAAGGCCTTGCGCGAGAGCAAGATCGAAGAGGTCGTGATCCTGGGCCGTCGCGGCCCCGCGGAGTCCGCGTTCACGGTGCCCGAGTTCGTCGGCCTGCTGGCCGCCGATATCGACATCGCGATCGAGGGCGAGCTGCCGCCGGTCACGCCGGAGCTGCCGTACAAGGTCGAGCAGAAGCTGCGACTGCTGCACAGCGTCGCGAATCGCCCGTTCGGCGACCGCAAGCGCATCGTGTTCCGCTACCTGTCCTCGCCGGTGGAGATCGTCGGCACCGACACGGTGACCGGCGTGCGCGTGGAGCGCAACGAACTGACCGCCGATGCCGAAGGTCGCGTGTCCGCCACGCCGACCGGTGAGACCACCCTGCTCGAAGCCGGGGTCGTGCTGACCTCGGTCGGCTACCGAGGGGTGCCGACCGAGGGACTGCCGTTCGACGACGCCCGCGCGGTGATCCCGAACACGGCCGGTCGGGTGCTGACCGCGCCCGGCGGCGAGGTCTTCCCCGGTACGTACGTGACCGGGTGGATCAAGCGCGGTCCGACCGGCTTCATCGGGACCAACAAGTCCTGTGCGCAGGAAACCGTGCAGCAGCTCGCCGATGATTTCAACGGTGGGGTGCTGCGCGCGCCGACGCGCGACGCGCAGGAATTCGACCGGCTCGTGCGGGCTCGTCGTCCGCAGGCGGTGCCCGGTGGGGCGGCGCTTCCGCAGCATGATCGGACGTTCAAGAGTCTGTTCACTCGCGGCTGACGTTTTCTCGAACAGCAAGGCCCGCAACATCAATGGTGATGTTGCGGGCCTTGTTCGTTGTCGTGCCTGTCGTGTCACTGCGCGGTGAAACCGCCGTCTGCCGTGATCGCCGCACCGGTGACGAACGAGGCCTCGCGGCTGAGCAGGAACGCGCACAGTGCCGCGATCTCCTCGGGTCGCGCGATCCGGCCCAGCGGGTGCAGTGCCGCGATGGCCGCCTCGCCCTCGGGTGTCGCGCCCATCGACGCGCGGAACGCGGGGGTGTCGACCGCGCCGGAGACCAGCGCGTTCACCCGCACGCCCGCTGCCGCGGTCTCCAACGCCACCGACCGGGTGAGCCCGACCACCGCGTGCTTGGCCGCGACATACGGTGCCACCGAAGCCATTCCGACCACGCCCAGGTTGGAGGCGTTGTTGAGAATCGCGCCCCCGCCCGAGGCCAGGATGGCCGGGACCTGGTGGCGCAGTCCGTAGAACACCCCGTGGAGATTGAGGTCCATGTCGGCACGCCAGTCGGCGTCGCTGATGTCGGCGATCGAACCGAAGGCGTGTACGGCGCCCGCGTTGTTGAACGCCGCGTCGAGGCGGCCGTATTCGGTGAGCGCGGCCTGGGTCAGCCGTTCGACGTCGGCGTCGACGGTGACGTCGGTGGCCACGAACAGTGCCCGCCCGCCTGCCGCCCTGATCTGCTCGGCGACCTGTTCGCCCTGATCCTTGCCGCGCGAACCCAGCACCACCGCGGCACCTTCGGCGGCGACCCGCAGTGCGACCGCCTTGCCGATGCCGGAGCCCGCTCCGGTGATGAGAACGACCTGGTCGGCGAATCGAGTGGACATGCGTAGTGCCTTCTTTCCCTTGATGTTTCGCGTTCGCGGTCGGTGTCTGTCCGCTGTTCCAGTCAACCGCCGGGCGCGGGGCGGTGCTGGCGGGAATCGGTCGCTGCGTTGACGCGTCATCGGAAATCGGTTCTACTGCGATATACGGGGAACGAAATCCGCCGTCGATGAAATCGCTTAGGTAGTAAATGAATTGGTTACCGGTCGGTAAGTGCAATTAATAGCACCAATAACAAACTCTAGGAATGTATTGAATGGGGGCTGAGCCCGATTACTCGCAGGTAGCTGCCTCTCGGAGTCTGCACACCGGCACCGAAGTGTTCAGGGGGCTGGATATTTAAGCTTCAACCACCCCACCTGCGTGAATCATCCCATGACGCCTCATGATTGCCGGTTTCGTATCAATCCGGCAGCAATTCGCGGACACGACAGTTAATCTAGGCGAGCTGTTTGGAAGACGACCGCGGCCACATGAGTGCGCTCGCGTGCTGGACGTGGTCACGGTGCGTTGACGGGATAGCAAAAACATGACCAGAGGTCTTGGCTTGAGTATCGGTGCGGTCAATGCGATTTCGGCGGTAGTCGCCGAAGATCCGGCCAAACCGACGGTGCGCGCACGGCGCACCGCACTGACATTCGACGACGCGGGCAAACCCCGCATCGGCGCCATCAACGAGTTCGCCTCGGCGATCACCGATTTCGCGGACCTCACCCGCGAACCGGAGCCGATGGTGATCGGTGGACGGTTCTACTCGGCCACCAACCTGATCGCCGCGGTGGTCACCGGCCTGATCGAACTGGCCGAACCACCGGCCGGGATCGTGCTGACCTATCCGGCGGTGTACTCCGATAAACAGGTGGCGCTGTTAGGTCAGGCGCTGCATCTCGCGGGCGCCGGACAGGTACTGCTCGCCCCCGAACCGGTCGCCGCCGCGGAATGGTTGGAGATCGACCGCGGGCCGCTCGAACCGGGCTTCGTGCTCGTCTACGACCTCGGCGCCACCAGCCTGGACCTCACGGTCCTGCGCGTCGGCCCGGACTGGCCGCACCACCCGATGGTCGGAACCCCTATGCGGTCCACCGATTTCGGTGGCAAGCCGCTGGGGGAGATGGTCGCCCGATACGCGGGCGAACCGGGTCAGGGTCGGGCGACGCAGACTCTCACCTCCATGGTGAACATCGACGCGCTGCGTGCCGAACACATCCGCGACACCTTCCCCTTGGTCAGCAAGGCCATGTCCGCGGCGGGTCTGCGGTTGGCGGATCTGTCGCGCATCCTGGTCGTCGGCGGGGCCTCGCGCCCACCCGAAGTCGCCCGCACCCTGGCCGAACTCGGCGTACCGCTGGTGACCGTCGCCGATCCCGGTCAGGTGATCGCCGCGGGCGCAGCCGGTTTGGCCGCTCGCACCTTCGCCCCCGAGCAGCCCAGTGGTAGCACTGTCCCGCACGTCGCGGTGTTCTCCAGTGCCGCAGTGGTTTCCGCGCTGGCCATGTCGGCGATGACGGTGTTCGGCAGTCCGTTCGATCCCGGCCTGATGCCGGTCCTTGACCGCTTCCCGGCGCTGGGTGCGCCCGTCGACGCGCTGCTGTACGACATGAGCGCCGACCTGCTGGCGGCCCAAACCGCCGGCCTGGTCAGCGATGTCGACCCGCTGACCGGTCGGATCCGGGTGGCAGGCGCGATCGCGGCGCGCAGTGCGTACGAGAAGTTCATCGCGCCGGCGACAACTGCCGGTGTGAAGGGTCGTCCCGGCTCCACGGAAGTCGACCGTGGTGGCCCCGGGCATCAGGATGTTCGCAACGACTGCAAGTCGTTGATGCTGGCTCGCAGCACCTATGGCGACCCGGCTCGCTTCATCAACCCGCTGCCGTTCTTCGGTCAGCAGGCGCCGCAGCCGCAGAACACCCCGACCAATCCTGGTGCGCCGGAACTGCCGCAGGGTGGGCCGATCTCGGCTCCGGGGCCGTTGCCGGAAATGCCGGGTGTGCCGACCGTGCCCGGTGCTGGGGTTCCCGCGCCCGGTACCGCACCTGCGCCGGGTACAGCGCCTGCGCCAGGAACCGCACCCGCGCCCGGCACCGCGCCGGCGCCTGGAACGGCACCCGCTGATGGAGCGTCGGCTCCGAGTACCGGCGGAAGTGACACGGGGACAGCACCTTCCGCTCCGGGTACGTCGACCGGCGGAACAGACGGCACCACCTCGGGCGGGACGCCGACCGGTGGCACCGTTGATGGTGGCACTGCGGGTGGTGGCACTGCGGGCGGATCTACCGGTGGCACCGACACTTCCGGTGGTTCCACAGGTGGCGATACCTCCGGCGGCGGCGCGTCGAGCGGCGGTAGCGATGGTGGTGGTGCGTCGTCCGGTGGCAGCGACGGCGGTGCTTCCGGTGGTGGTGCATCCGGCGGCGGCAGCGACGCTGGTGCGTCCGGTGGTGGTGCGTCGGGCGGTACATCGAGTGGCGGTTCCGACGGCGGTGCCTCCACCGGTGGTGCGTCGAGCGGCGGCGATTCCTCAGGCGGGGGAGCCTCTTCGGGTGGGGGAGCCTCTTCGGGTGGCGATTCCTCCGGCGGGACATCAGGCGGCACGTCGTCCGGCGGCGCGGACAGCGGCGGTTCGACCGGCGGCGCATCATCGGGCGGTTCGACCGGCGGTGCATCGTCGGGCGGCTCCGCAGGCGGCGGTGGTGGCGACGGTGGTGGCGGTGGCGGCTCTCGCCGCTGACCTCGCCTACCTGGCTGGCGACGGGAGTGGGCTTCCGGCTGAATGCATCCCCGCGCGGCCTCTGGTGTGAGAGGGAGCCGGAGCAGTGGGAGTAGTGGTGGCTCTCGCTGCACACCGTGCTGCCGATGCGGGGACGGAATCTCGCCGCTCGTGCGGCAACGGGTCGAGGCTGCGGGGCTTCACCGGCAGGGCTGGTCGGCAGAGCGCAGGCGTAGCCCCGGGTAGTGCTGGTGGGAAACCGGCGTGGGTGTCGGTGCGGGCGGGCACAATGGGTCGGTGGCTTCAGTTGGGGGCGCGCCGAAACTGATCGCGCTGGATGTGGACGGGACCCTGCTGTCGACGGGGGTCGGGATCAGTGCGCGGGTGGGCGCGGTGGTGCGGGCGGCGGTGTCGGCGGGGGCGCATGTGGTCGTCACGACCGGGCGCACCCTGCTCACCACCCGCCCGGTGTTGCGCGAGCTGGGTCTGTCGCACGGACATGCGTTGTGCTCCAACGGCGCCGTGCACATCGACGTGGCACGCGGCGAGCCGGTCGCGGTCCAGTCGTTCGATCCGGCTCCGGCGGTGCACGCCCTGCGCACCCTGTTCCCGGAGATGATCTTTGCCGCGGAACGGGTCGGCATCGGCACCTGGGCCACCGGGCACAGCCCCGGTGAGTTCTCGATCGGCGACTTCCGCCTGGTCGACCACCGCACCCTGAGCAGTCAACCGACCCCACGCCTGAACGGTTGGTGGCCCGCCGGCACCCCCGAGGAAATGCTGCGCCTGCTCGAAACCTTCGAGGTCCCCGACGCCTCCTGGGTGCACGGCGAGTACGGCCCCTGGCTCACCGTCTCCCGCCGCGGCGTCTCCAAAGGCTGGGCCCTGGAACAACTTCGCCTGCACCTGGGCATCGAACCCGAGGCGACCCTGGCCATCGGCGACGGCTTCAACGACCGCGAAATGCTGCGCTGGGCAGCCCATTCGGTAGCCATGTCCGGCTCACCCGACGAAGTGCTCGCCCTGGCCGACGAGGTCACCGGCAATGTCGGCGAGGACGGCGTCGCCACCGTCCTCGAACGCTGGTTCGCCTGACTCCAGCTCGCCATCACCACGCGGTGCGGGTCGGACGTGGCCCGAGTGTTCCGCCAATCCAATGACCGTCGCGCCGCCATTGCCGCGACGGTCATCGGCTGACCTCCCACCGCGCCGCCATTGCCGCGACGGTCATCGGCTGACCTCCCACCGCGCCGCCATCGCCGGACGGGCACCCGCCACCTAGCGATCCCTCGGCGACGATAGGCAAGTCCGGGCGATCCCCCTTCGACCGCCCGCACCCACTATGTGCGGTCGATGCGCGCGGCCAGCGACCCGACCACCGCACTGGCCAGCACCGCCTGCCCGTTCGTCGCGAAGTGGATGAGGTCGGTGCTCATCACCTCCGGTCGCAACCGCAGCGGGTGATCCCAGAGTTCGGTGAGCACGGCATCGAACTCGGTGGCCACCGACCGCAGCACCTCGTTGAGCGCGGCCATCCGTTCGCGCATGGGTCGCATCGGCGCCATGCGTTCGGAGTCCCACACGTCGCACATCGTGAAGATCGACAGCTGCGCTCCGGTGGCGGACAGGGCGGTGAGGATCGTCGACAGGTTCTCGTGCACCTGATCGACATCGCCGCCCGCGGTGAACAGATCGTTCCCGCCGCAACTGACGTGCACGAGATCCGGTGCGAATTCCAGTATTTCGTTCAGTTGCTGCTCGATGACCTGACCGCTGGTAGCCCCGATTCGGCCTGTATTGCGGTAGGCCAGTGCGGGATTCGCGACGGTGAGGTCGGCCGCGACTCGCTGCGCCCAGCCGGTCGGGGCATACCCTGGACTCGGGTCGCCGATGCCCGCGGCGATCGAATCACCCAGCACCGCGAAGCGCTGCCACGGCGCTCCGGCGAGCAGTGCTGTTCGTTGATCCGGTGGCAGTACCAAGGGATCGTTGGCCTCGGCGGTGAAGCCGTTCGCGGACAGTGAAGTGCTGGTGGACATGTCGATCTCCCTACGTCAGTTGGTCGAAGTGGTTCGGGCAGGCAGTGCCAGCAGCAACGCCACGGCGAAGTTGATCGCCGCGCATACCGCGAACAGCACGTGAAAGCCGCGCAGGGCATCGTGGGAGGCGGCGAAGATCGCCGCCAGCATGGCGATACCGAGCGCCCCGCCTACCTGGCGAGCGGTGAGATTCATGCCGACGCCGGCCGCGAACTGTTGTGGGGGAACAGAACTCGCCGCCGCGGTCCCGAGCACGGTGACCACGATCCCGACGCCACCACCGCCGAGTAGCCCCGCTGGAACCCATGCCGACCACAGCGCGGGTTCGAGCCCGAAGGCGTCGGTGCTCATCCAGGCCAGCGAGACTGTCGCCATCAGCGCTCCGAGCACGCCCACCCACCGCTGGCCGCTGGGTGTGGTGATTCGCCCGGCGACCACCGCTGTCACCATCGACGCCACCGCGCCCACGGTCAGTGCCGCCGCCGATTCGAGTACCGAGTAGTGCCAGATCGCGTTCAGGAACAGCGGCCCTGCCAGCAACCACGCGAACATCGAGGCGCCGAACAGGAACGAGCCCGCGTTGGCCAGCGCGAATTGCCTGTTCCGCCACAGTGATACAGCGATCGCGGGGCTGACATGCGTCCGCGAACGAACCAGCGCGAACACGGTCAAAGCGCCGCCACCCAGCAACGCGACCAGCGTGCCGGGCGCGGTCCACCCCCACGACTGACCTTCGGTGACCGCGGCGACCAGCGCGCCGAGCCCGACCGCGATGGCCACGGTCCCCAGCGGATCAGGCAGCAGCGCATCGCGCGAAGTCTTGTCACCACCGGGCAGCCGCAGTCCCGGCACGATCAGCGCCACCGCGATCGGCACATTGATCAGGAACACCGCGCGCCAGCCGAACGCTTCGACCAGTGCACCACCCAGCGCCGGCCCGACCACCGCCGCGAACCCACCCGCGGCCGACCAGGCGCCGATCGCGGCCCCGATCTTCTCCCGTGGGGTGGCCTCGAGGACGAGTCCGAGCGCGGCGGGAACCATGAATGCCGCCGCGACGCCTTGAAGAACGCGACCCGCGATGAGCCAGTCCGCACCGGGTGCCAGCCCACACAGCAGGGAGGTGATGGCGAATCCGGCCAGGGCCAGCGCGAACAGGCGTCGGCGACCCAGCGCGTCGGCGAGGCGCCCGGCCGGGGTGAGCAGGGCCGCGAACGCGATCGCGTAACCGCTGACGATCCAGGTCAGCGTCGCGGTGTCGGTGCCGGGGTAGCTCGTCGCGATGGTCGGGAACGCGATATTGACCACGGACAGGTCGAGGAAAGCGATGAATGCCGCGCCCGCGGCCACCGCGAGGGTGCGGCCCGCGGCGCTGGTGTCGGGCATCTTGGTGCCCAGTGGTTCTTCGGGCCGAGCTGACACGTCGGTCATGCGGAGTCCTTCGAGGAGGAGAAATAAGAACGTACGATCGTTCGTAAATTAAAGTACGACCGATCGTTCGCCTTCGCAACCCCGGAGTGGAACAATGATTTCTATGACCCAGCTGACCGATTCGAGTGACCAACGGCTGGCCAAAGGTGCCCGCGCCCGCGCCACCATCGCCCGGCGCGCCGCCGAACTCGCCTCCGTCGAAGGTCTCGACGGCCTCAGCATCGGCCGCCTCGCCGCCGACCTCGGCATCAGCAAAAGCGGCATCGCCACCCTGTTCGGCACCAAGGAAGCACTGCAGCTGGCCGCGGTCCAGACCGCCCGCGACATCTTCATCGAACGAGTCATCGCCCCGAGCCTGCGCACCCCGCGCGGTGCGGGCAGAGTCCGCGACCTGATCGACCGCTGGTTCGCCCACATCGACAACCCCCCGTTCCCCGGCGGCTGCTTCCGGGTAGCCACCCTCACCGAATTCAGCAGCAAGCCGGGTGCCGTCCGCGACGCCGTCGTCGCCGACCACGACCAATGGTTGAGCTTCCTGACCGCCGAGGTCGTGAAGGCGCAGGCGCAGAACGAACTCGCGGACGCCGATGCTGACCTGCTCGTGTTCGAACTGGATGCGATCGTGAGCGCCGCCAATATCGCCCGTCAGACGGGAGATTCGGCTCGCGTCGAGGCGGCACGCACGATCGCGAACCGTTTGTTGGCGGGGGTCTAGTCGACGCGAATCGGCGCCGCTGCACGAGTGGGTGGTGCCGCCGAAGGTGAAGCCGGGAATCAGCGGTAGGTCAGTGGGTGAAGTTCCAGAACCCGATGCCGATCGCGCCCCACCAGCACAATTGGGAGATCCCACCGCACACCGCGCCCACGCCGAGGAGTCTGCGCGGCAGGGGATCCGCGGTCTGGCGCGCGGCCAATCGCCGCCCGAGGGCCGTGGCAATCAGTCCGTTCAGTGTCAGTGCGAGAACCAGAACCATCTTGGTGACGGTCAGCGGGGACCCGAGATCGGGTTCCAGGACGCAGCCGCTCACGATCAGCGTTGCCAATCCGGCCCAGATAGGGAAGTGAAGGCGCGAAACCTGGTGCAGCGCATCGGCTAGCGAGCAGCGTCCGATCACCCAGAGCATCATGCGAAAATCGGCGGCCAGCACGCTACCGAAACCGAGCATGAGCGCGCCGAAGTGAACGACAAGTCCCGCACTGTGGACCCATGGGTGCACCGCCAGCTGACCGGCCATCCAGATCATCGACATCAGACCGAGTAGCAGGATCGCAGCCGTGACGGCGGTGTTGCGCCAGGAGTCGAGCAAGTGTGGCGGTGGCGCGTCGCGCTCGGTGGTCGACCGGCCCTGCCATCTGACGATTAGTCTTCCGGGCATCGTGCCTCCACCAGCTGCCGCGCCAAGTCCCCGCTAATACGATAGAGGAGGATATGGTTTGCGGCAGCGCGAGAATGCGCTGTGCCAGTAGGGGATTGGCGTGAGGGTTCTCAGGCGGAGAGTTCGAGATCTGCGGCGACGCAACTGTCGTACCGAGCGCAGATCACGTCTACCAGCGCGGAATGCGCCCCGATGACATCGGCATGGACGACCTCGGGAGCAGCGGCGACCAACCGGTCGGTGAGCAGCCCCGGCGCCAGGAACCATGGCGCGACAACGATCCGTTCGGCTCCGCGCGCCACCAATCGCTCCACGGCCTGCGAAATGCCGGGTTCGACTGTGGCGAAGCAGAGTTCGGTGGGGCAACCGGCCACCGACGCCAGCCGCCGCGCCACCACCGCGGTCCGTCGATTGGCCGCGGCATCACGAGAACCGACGGCAGCGACAGCGATTCCCACCACGGGATCGCCCGACAATCCACTCGCCGGTGCCACCACGCTCAACGGTGCGAGACCGGATCGAACTGCCGTCGGGGAGTGGGCGGCCTTCGGACCGCCGATCAGGTCGAGTCGATCGCAAGCCGGGTCCGAGAGGTGCGTGGCCGATGAACCCTGAGCGTTCGACGCCGTGGCGATCAGTGGAGCTCGGCGGTGTGCCGCCGCGACTCGGTCGGCCAGCGCCGAGATGAGCAGGGGATCGGGCCCGAGAACCGCGGCCTGGGTCAGCCGCAGCTGCGGATGGTGCCGGGTGGCATCGGCAAGCAGGGCGGGCAGGTCGACGCGGGCGTGAAAAGCGTTGCCCAGCAACAGGGGAACCACGATGACATCGGTATGTCCTTGCGCGGCAAGGTCATCGACAACCTCGTGCACCGATGGTGCGCTCAAATCCAGAAAAGCCAGCCGGACCGCGATATCGGGCCGGGCGGCGGCCACTTCGGCGACTACGGCTGCCATGGTCGCGGCCGACCGTGGATCACGGCTGCCGTGGGCGACCGCGATCAGCGCGGGCCCGCCACCACCCCGCGGCACCGAGACGGCACCACGTGGCGGGGCGGGCAGGCGATACATCAGACCGTCGCGCCGACTTCGACCGAGGTCAGCACGTCGCCGACCAGGCCGGCTGCGAGGGTGTTGCCACCGGCGGGGTCGATGAGCAGGAACGAGCCGGTGTGCCGGTTGGTGCGGTAGTCGTCGGCCGGGATCGGCTCGGCCAGTCGCAGCGAGATACGACCGATGTCGTTGAGCTCCAACGATTCCGGGCTCGGAACCGCCGTGAGCGTCTGCTCGTCGAACCGCTCCACCAGCGCGCCGACGATCGCCTGCGTGGTCTTGGCGCCGTGCTTGAGCAGCAGGCGAGCGCCGGGACGCAGGCCCTTGTCGCCCAGCCAGCAGACCGTGGCGTCGAAGGTGTCGATCGACTCCGGCGCGTCGTGCACCGAGGCGATGATGTCGCCGCGCGAGATGTCGACCTCGTCGGCCAGGATCAGCGTCACGCTGCGCCCGACCTGCGCGACAGCCAGTTCGCCGTCGGGGGTGTCGATGCGCTCGACGGTGGTCTTCTTGCCCGAGGGCAGCACCACGATCTCGTCACCGGGCGAGACCGAACCGGCCGCGATCTGACCCGCGTAACCCCGGTAATCGGGGTATTCGGCGGTACGCGGACGGATCACGTACTGCACGGGGAAACGCAGACCCAGCGCGTGGGTTCCGGTCGAATCCGCGTCGGTCGGAACGGATTCCAGGTGTTCGATCAGCGACGGCCCGGTGTAGTACGGGGTGTTCCCGGAACGGCTGGCGATGTTGTCGCCGTGCAGCGCCGAGACCGGGATCTCGATGACGTCGTCGGACGACCAGCCCAGCTTCGAGGTGAGCTCGTTGAACTCGGCGGAGATCTCGGCGAACACCTCGGCCGGGTTGTCGACCAGGTCGATCTTGTTCACCGCGAGCACCAGACGAGGCACGCCGAGCAGCGCGAGCACCGCCGCGTGACGGCGAGTCTGCTCGATGACACCCTTGCGCGCGTCGGTCAGCAGGATCACCAGCTGCGCCGTGGACGCACCCGACACCGTGTTGCGCGTGTACTGCACGTGCCCCGGCGTATCGGCGAGCACGAAAGACCGCTTAGGCGTAGCGAAGTAGCGGTACGCCACGTCGATGGTGATGCCCTGCTCACGCTCGGCGCGCAGGCCGTCGACCAGCAGCGACAGGTCCGGCGTGGACAGCCCACGGTCGACCGAGGCGCGAGTCACGGCGTCGATCTGATCGGCCAGCACGGACTTCGTGTCGTAGAGCAGCCGTCCGACCAGGGTGGACTTGCCGTCGTCGACAGAACCGGCGGTGGCCAGCCTCAATAGGTCGGACATCAGAAATAACCCTCTCGCTTGCGGTCTTCCATGGCGGCTTCCGAGACACGGTCGTCGCCGCGAGTGGCGCCACGCTCAGTAAGTCGTGATGCCGCGACCTCGGCCAGGATGGCCTGGTTGTCGGCGGCGTCGGAGATGATGGCGCCGGTGGTGGAACCGTCGCCGACGGTGCGGTAGCGCACCGAACGGGTCTCGAGGACCTCGTTCTCGTTCGGGCCACCCCACACGCCGGGCGTCATCCACATGCCGTCGCGCGAGTACACAGGACGCTCGTGCGCGTAGTAGATCGACGCCAGGTCGATGTCCTCACGGGCGATGTAGCGCCAGATGTCGAGCTCGGTCCAGTTGCTCAGCGGGAACACGCGCACGTGCTCACCGGGCGCGTGCTTGCCGTTGTACAGGTTCCACAGCTCGGGGCGCTGACGCTTCGGGTCCCACTGACCGAAGGCGTTGCGCAGCGAGAAGATTCGCTCCTTGGCGCGCGAACGCTCCTCGTCGCGACGGCCGCCGCCGAAGACCGCGTCGAAGCGGTGCTCGGTGATGGCGTCCAGCAGCGGCACGGTCTGCAACGGGTTGCGGATGCCGTCGGGACGCTCGGTCAGGCGACCGTCGGCCAGGTACTGCTCGACCGAGGCCACGTGCAGGCGCAGGCCGTAGCGCTCCACGATCTTGTCGCGGAACTCGAGCACCTCGTCGAGGTTGTGGCCGGTGTCCACGTGCAGCAGCGTGAACGGCAGCGGCGCGGGCCAGAACGCCTTCAGCGCCAGGTGCAGCAGGACCGTGGAGTCCTTGCCGCCGGAGAACAGGATCACGGGCCGCTCGAATTCGCCCGCGACCTCACGGAAGATGTGGATCGCCTCGGATTCCAGCGCCGCGAGGGTGTCGAACTCGGTCAGGCCGAGGTCGCGTTCGGTGGTGTCGGTACTCACAGGCTCACTCCCGGTAATAGTCATGATTGGTGCAGTCCGCACTCGGTCTTGGCCAGCCCGGCCCAGCGGCCGGACCGCGGGTCGGATCCCGGTTCGGGCTTGCGCGTGCAGGGAGCGCACCCGATGGACGGGTAGCCCTCCTCCACCAGGGGATTGACGAGGATGCCGTTGGCCTCGATGTAGGCCTGCATCTGGTCGTCGGACCACGGCGCGATCGGGTTGATCTTCACCAGGCCGAAGGCTTCGTCGAACGAGATCAGCGGCGCGTTGGCGCGGGTGGGCGCCTCGACGCGGCGGATGCCGGTGATCCACGCGTTGTAACCGGCCAGCGAGCGCTTCAACGGCACGACCTTGCGCAGGCGGCAGCATTCGGCGGCGTCGCGGGCGAACAGGTCCTTGCCCAGCAGCGCGTCCTGCTCGGCGACGCTGGCCTCGGGGCCCACGTTGATCACGTTCACGCCGTACACGGCCTCGACCGCGTCCCGGGTGCCGATGGTCTCGGCGAAGTGGTAGCCGGTGTCGAGGAACAGCACGTCCACGCCGGGCCGGGTCTGGGCCGCGAGGTGCACGAGCACGCCGTCCTGCATGTTCGACGCGACGATGTAACCGCCGCTCGGGTCCTGCGGGTCGCTGGACCGGGTCGGCCCGAAGACCTTGTCGGTCCAGGCGATCAGGTCGGCCGCCGACGCCTCGGGGCCCAGTTCCGCCGCGCCCTGTTCGGCCAGGGCGCGCAGTTCGTCTTCGGACAGTTTCGCCGTGAGATTGGTTGTCACAGTGGGGATCTCCTCATCGACTATCGGAGGTCGGCTTCGTCGGCGCGTACAGCCCACACCGCGAAACGTTCACCGGATTCCCGGTTCTTGACGAAGTTGCGGACCACGCGCTCGATGTAGTCACCGAGCTCGACGCTGGTTACCTTGTGCTGGCGCAACTTTCGGCCGAAGGCACTGTCCAGGCCGAGGCTGCCACCGAGGTGAACCTGGAAACCCTCCACCTGATTCCCGGTGCCGTCGTCCACGAGCTGGCCCTTGAAGCCGATGTCGGCGATCTGGGACCGGCCGCAGGAGTTCGGGCAGCCGTTGATGTTGATGGTGATCGGCACGTCGAGTTCGGCGTTGATGTCGGCCAGTCGCTGCTCGAGTTCGGGAGCCAGCACCTGTGAACGCTTGCGGGTCTCGACGAACGACAGCTTGCAGAACTCGATCCCGCTGCATGCCAGGAGGTTTCGCCGCCAGATCGACGGGCGCGCCTGCAAGCCCAGCGGCTCGAGCTCGTCGATCAGCGCGTCGACCTGGTCGTCGGCGATGTCGAGGACGATCAGCTTCTGGTACGGCGTGAAGCGGATGCGGTCCGAGCCGTACTTGGCGGCGGCGTCGGCGACCTGGCTCAAGATGGTGCCCGAGACGCGACCGGCGATGGGGGAGAAGCCCACGGAGTTCAAACCGTTGCGCAGCTTCTGCACACCGACGTGATCGATGGGCTTGGCGGGCTGCTCGGGCGCGGGACCGTCGATGAGCTTGCGCTTCAGGTACTCGGTCTCGAGCACCTCGCGGAACTTCTCGATGCCCCAGTCCTTGATCAGGAACTTCAGCCGAGCCTTGGTACGCAGGCGGCGGTACCCGTAATCGCGGTACAGCGACACGACCGCTTCCCACACATCGGGGACCTCGTCGAGCGGCACGAACGCACCCACGCGCTGGGCCAGCATCGGGTTGGTGGACAGACCGCCACCGACCCACAGGTCAAGGCCGGGCCCGTGTTCGGGATGGTTCACGCCCACGAACGCGATGTCGTTGATCTCGTGCACCACGTCCTGCTGGCCCGAGATCGCGGTCTTGAACTTGCGGGGAAGGTTGGAGTACTCCTTCTTCCCGATGTAGCGCTTGACGATCTCGTCGATCGCCCAGGTGGGGTCGATGATCTCGTCCAGGGACTCACCGGCCAGCGGCGAACCCAACACCACGCGCGGGCAGTCGCCGCACGCCTCGGTGGTGTGTAGACCGACCGACTCGAGCCGACGCCAGATCTCCGGGACGTTCTCGACCTCGATCCAGTGGTACTGGACGTTCTCGCGATCGGACAGGTCGGCGGTGTCGCGGCCGAACTCGGTGGAGATCTCACCGATGGTGCGCAGCTGCGCGACCGACAGGGCGCCCGCATCGCAACGCACCCGCATCATGAAGTACTCGGCTTCGAGCAGGTCGATGTTGTCGTCATCGGTGAAGGTGCCGTCGTAGCCTTCTTCACGCTGGGTGTACAGACCCCACCAGCGGAAACGGCCACGCAGGTCGGCCTTGTCGATCGAGTCGAAGCCGCCCTTGGCGTAGATGTTCTCGATGCGCGAACGCACGTTGAGCGGGTTGTCGTCCTTCTTGGACTGCTCGTTGGGGTTCAGCGGCTCGCGGTAGCCGAGGGCCCACTGGCCTTCGGACCGGCGGCGAACCGGCTTGCCGGTGCGGGCGCGCGGGGCGACCGGGGCATCGCTGGTCGGCCGGACGGGGCGCGTGGGTGCTGAACGCTGCGCGCTGGCCGTCGACTGCTCGGTCGAACCGGCGTCGGTGCTCGACGTCATGTGGGGTCGCTCCTGCGGGGGTGGTGGGACATCCGTGCTGAAGGCGCGAGGGGCTGGCTCGCGACAGGGGAGTCAGCGGGGCCGATGAAAGTCGAAGGCACCGGGGGGTTACCCGGGCGTGGACGCCGCTGCGCTACCGGTGGAAACCGGGCCGACAACAGGCGCTACAGACACGCTGGAAGTCGACGTGGCGACGGGCCACGAGTCGTACTCCAGTTGCGTGCATGTGCCTATTGTGCCACGTCAGCCGGGTCGTTCCGACCGCAAGGAGATATTTCCCCCACTTTTGCGGGAAATCCCCTGGACGGTCGTCCCATTCTGTGACGGGGGTCATAATCGGCTTCGGACCGCGCGGGGCCGCCGCGTGGTCTCGACGTGGGGCGCGTCGGGGCGGTGGTGCCGGGCCCGGCAGACTGCAGGGGTGACTACCAGCGCTGCTTCCGGGGCTCCCGGCGTGACACCGGCCGACGCCGATCGCCCGGTGCTGCGCGATTTCGGCGGCGGCGCGTTCGGGGTGTACGTGCACGTGCCGTTCTGTGCCACCCGCTGCGGATACTGCGATTTCAACACCTACACGGCGGGGGAGTTGGGGACGTCGGCGTCGCCGCAATCGTGGCTCGAGGCGTTGCGCGGTGAACTCGCGACCGCGGCGCAGGAGTTCGGCGCACTGCCCAGCGCGACCCCGCAGGTATCCACGATCTTCGTCGGCGGCGGAACCCCGTCGTTGCTCGGCGGCGACGGGTTGGGCTCGGTGCTCGATGCTGTGCGCGCGAATTTCACGCTGGCGCCCGATGCCGAAGTGACCACCGAATCGAACCCGGAATCGACCTCGCCGCAGTTCTTCGAGCGGATCCGCGGCGCCGGCTACAGCCGGGTGTCGCTGGGGATGCAGTCCGCGGCGCAGCACGTGCTGAAGGTGCTCGATCGCACGCACACACCGGGCCGCGCGGTCGCCGCCGCGAAGGAGGCCAAGGCCGCGGGATTCGAGCACGTGAACCTGGATCTGATCTATGGCACGCCGGGCGAAACCGATGCCGATCTGGACGCGAGTCTGGACGCCGTGTTGGCCGCCGGTGTCGATCATGTGTCCGCCTACTCTCTGATCGTCGAAGATGGAACTGCGTTGGCGCGCAAGGTCCGTCGCGGTGAGCTGCCCGCTCCCGACGACGACGTGCTCGCCACTCGCTACGAGCGCATCGACTCCCGTCTGGCCGAGGCCGGCCTGTCCTGGTACGAGGTCTCCAACTGGGCCGCGAACGACTCCGCCCGGTGCCGCCACAACCTCGGCTACTGGGACGGCGGCGACTGGCTCGGCGCGGGCCCCGGTGCCCACAGCCACGTCGGCGGCGTGCGCTGGTGGAACGTCAAACACCCCGCCCGCTACGCCGACCGCGTCGCCCTCGGTGGCCTACCCGCCGCAGGCTGGGAAGCGCTCACCGACGACGAGCGCTACACCGAACACCTCATGCTCACCGTGCGCCTGCGCACCGGCCTGCCGCTGGCCGATCTAGCCCCCTCGGCAACCCCCGCCCTCGACCGCGTCCTCGCCGACGGCCTCGCCCACATCGCCGACGGCAACCTCGTGCTGACCGACCGCGGCCGCCTGCTCGCCGACGGCATAGTCCGCGACCTCCTCACCTGATCGATCGCGATCGCGCGCGGTTCCGGGGCCCGGCGAATCGCGCGGCGGTGATGTCATCGTGATCTGAATTTCGAGATTTCCGCGCCTTGGGATCAGCAACAAAGAATGCCCGGTCATCGTGGGGTGGTAAGCCAATGCACACCCTGTGGAAGGGTCGCTACATTGGGGTCCTTTAAGGCTATGTTCGGAGGGTTCGCCGTGGAAGATAACGATTAGGGGCGTAAGCTTCGACTCGATCCTAGGGAGTTATATGTCCACCGAACGGCACATCACCCTCGTCCACGAGCAGAGCGAATTCGCGGAAGCGCGCTCTGCTGAGAAGGCGGAGAACGCTCGTCAGTGCGCAGTCGCCGCACGGACGGTCGCTTCGCATTCCAACGACGCCGAAGACTGCACATCGCTGCTGGCGATGCTCGGCCTCGACGCCCTCGCGGGCAAGAATGTAGGCGCTCCCGACTCGGCCGCTCGCTGCGGTGCAGCTGCCCGAGTCTGACTCGGCATCGGCCGCCCAGCCAGGGTGGCCACTGCCGACGCCTGTCTCGGCTCGCTGACATCGTCGTCAGCCCCGAGTCACCGGCGAGCACTGCTCGCCGGGTAGCAGGTCAGCACCACCACCGATCACCCCACCGGCCACCGCCGGTAGCGCGACGCCGAGCAATTCCTCGGTATTCGCCTGCGTGATCAGGTACTGCGGCAACCCACGCTCGGTCTCGATGCTGGGTGACGACTGCGTCACCGGTGCGCCGGCGCAGTGGAAGAACCGATCGACCGACCGGGTCGAGGCGTGTCCCACTGGCGGACCGGCGCCGATCACCGGGCTGACCGAACCAGCAACGCTGTGCCCGGCTCTGGGCCCGTCCTGCCTGCCCGGCAGAGGGTGATTCCGACCGCCCGGCGTTCGATCACGGGCCGCGCTCATGCCGACGCCGTGGTCCGATCTCGCGCCCGCCGAACTTGGCGATGGACCGCGTCCCGCCGTGACGGTTGCGGGATCGATGGTCGCAGCAAATGTCGAGGTAGGTGCGGTGTGGAATCCGGTTCCGCCAGGTATCGGCGGCGCGGCCGTGCCGCCCGGATACGTCGTCACAGTGGTGGCCGTCGACATCGGTGCCACCGTGCCGCTCGACTGCGCGGCCCCGTGATCCGGTCCCGCCGACCAGTCTGCGGCCCCGCCCGAACTGTTTCCGATCCCCTCCGATCTGTCGATGACTTCGTCGGAACTTTCGGTCGGAACTCCAGTAACGCGACCGTCGACTTTCGTTGCTCCCGAATCGTCGACAGGCACCTCGATCCCGCCCCGTGACTGCGCGCGCCGCTCGCTGCGCGATTGCCCCACGATGTCGATCAACAACTGCCGATCACCGACCTCGCTCCCACCATCGACCGTTCGAAGTGGCGTGGGCAGCAACGGAATACGTCCGATCAGTTCACCGAACGGCACCACGTACCGCTGCCGCATCGCCGCCCGCGCGTCTTCCTCCGCGGCCGACAACGTGGAATCGGCCTCGCGCACCGCCCCGTTCGCCGGCCACTCCGATCCCATCCCGGCGGAGACCTGGGTGCTCGGCGACCCGATCGCATACTTCGTCGCCACGATCGCCTCCGCCGCCGCCCGAACGATCCCCGGCAATTCCTCCAGTGCCACAGTCAGTTCGCGAGCCTGCCTGACATAGGCGTCGATCGCGGACCCCGCTGCCGCAGCGGCCACACCTTCCCAGACCTGCGGCAGCAATCCACCCACCGCGTGCTGAAAAGTGCGGACCGCAGCCTCCCAGTCGCGCGCGATCTGGTCGAACTTATCCGCCTGCGCCACCGCATCGGTCACGTCGAGTGACTGGAATGCCGCGACGATCTCGTGATGCCGCCAAGAATGCGTGTTCTCCCCGCCGCCGGGAACGCCCAATTGTGTGGCACCACGGGAAACTTCGGAATTCCTCTGCTCGCCGCCAGTAGAGCCGGGCGGCTCGCGGCCTGTCACCTCGACTCCGGAACTGGTGGATCGGATTGTCCCGCAATCAGTTCCACCGAATGCAGGCGATCCGCCCAATCACGGTCGGCAATCACCATCCGATCACAAACATCGAGCAGTGCCAGCCGAAGATCCTCGACAATCCGCGCATGCGCGTCCAGCGCCGCGGTGATGCTGTTGTCCGTCGCCCCAGCTACACAACGCAATCGCGCCACTAAAGCAGCAGCGGATATCAGCCGCGCGTTCCCTTCACCCAGCCCCCACCGCACCTGATCGCCGATCTCGGCGGCGAGCAACCGAATCCGCGCGATCGCCAACAGCAGTTCGGCGCACGCGTTCTCGATTCCCACGAACTCCGCCGGTCGTACCGCGACTGCCCCCGAATACCCCACAGTTCCCCCTCGTGTTGTGAAAAGTGCTGGTAAACCCCCTGATTCGATTCCGAACCTACGCCCACCACCCGACCTCGACAACCCCCGAAATCCCATCTGTGGATAACTCGGGCCTGTGGATAACTTTTCGCCGACGAACACCCCCCGCAGACGGCAGAACACCGCCCCTATGGCCGGAAATCCGCCACGTGACGGTTGGATGCCGACCGACCGCGTGATCCGGCGATCTCGCCCGAGGCAATTAGACTGGGAACCAGACGCTGACAGCGTCCACGTGCGAACCTGTGCCGAACACGGCACGGTCGCACACGAAGTACCGGGCACGAGCGAGGAAGGTGGGGTCGATGGCGTCGAGTACCGAAGATCGACGTTTCGAGGTTCTACGGGCGATCGTCGCGGATTACGTCGCCACCAAGGAACCGATCGGCTCCAAGTCGCTGGTCGAGCGACACAATCTCGGGGTTTCCAGCGCCACCATCCGCAACGACATGGCCGTGCTCGAGGCCGAGGGCTACATCACCCAGCCGCACACGAGTTCGGGCCGCATTCCCACCGACAAGGGTTATCGCGAGTTCGTCGACCGGATCGCGGAGGTGAAACCGCTGTCGGGTGCCGAGCGCCGCGCGATCATGGAATTCCTCGAATCCGGGGTCGACCTCGACGACGTGCTGCGTCGTGGCGTGCGCCTGCTGGCCCAGCTCACCCGCCAGGTCGCCGTCGTGCAGTACCCGACGGTGTCGGCCTCGATCGTGCGCCACATCGAGGTCGTCGCGCTCAACCCGGCCAAACTGCTGCTGGTGGTGATCACCGACACCGGCCGCGTCGACCAGCGCATCGTGGATCTGGGCGCGGTGATCTCCGACGAGGACCTCGTCGCGGTGCGCGGCCTGCTCGGCGGTGCCATGGACGGCAAACTGCTGTCGGTGGCCAGCGCGGCCGTGGCGGGTGTGCCCGAACGCGCACCGGCCAAGATCCGCGATGTGTTGATCCGGGTGTCCACGGTGCTGGTGGAGACGCTGGTCGAACACCCGGAAGAACGCCTGGTGCTGGGCGGCACGGCCAACCTCACCCGCAATGTCGCCGACTTCGGTTTCCCCGGCTCCCTGCGCAGCGTGCTGGAAGCCCTCGAAGAGCAGGTCATCGTGCTCAAACTGCTCGCCGCCGCGCAGCAGCCGGGCCAGGTGATGGTGCAGATCGGCGAGGAGACCCAGGTCGAGCAGATCCGCGGCGCCTCGGTGGTCTCCACCGGTTACGGCGCGGCAGGCGCGGTGCTGGGCGGCATGGGTGTGCTCGGCCCCACACGCATGGATTATCCGGGCACGATGGCGTCGGTGGCGACCGTGGCCCGCTACATCGGCGAGGTGCTGGCCGAAAGGTGAAGCCAGCTCGGGAACGAGGGTCACCGGGCTGTTAAGGTCGATACTTCGGCCGGTAAAGTTGAGTGGATTCGACTAAAGGATGCGCCCGGCGCTCGGCCGGACCACACCGACCAAGGACTAGAGAACTCACGTGGCACGGGATTACTACGGACTGCTCGGCGTCGGCAAGAACGCCACCGACCAGGAGCTCAAGCGCGCCTACCGCAAGTTGGCCCGCGAACTGCACCCCGATGTGAACCCGGACGAGGGTGCGCAGGCCCGCTTCAAGGAGGTCTCCACCGCGTACGAGGTGCTGACCGACCCCGAGAAGCGTCGCATCGTCGACCTCGGTGGTGACCCGCTCGAAAACGGCGGCGGCGGAGCAGGATTCAACGGGGCGGGCTTCGGCGGTCTCGGCGATGTCTTCGAGGCGTTCTTCGGCGGGATGAGCGGCCAGGGCGGCGGTGGCCAGCGCAAGCCGCGCGGCCGCGTGCAGCCCGGCGCCGATTCGCTGATCCGCACCCGGCTGAGCCTGGCCGAATGCGCGGTCGGTGTCACCAAGCACCTGACCGTAGACACCGCGATCCTGTGTGACGTGTGCGTGGGCGCGGGCACCAACGGCAAGTCCAAGCCGGTGCGTTGCGAGACCTGTGACGGTGCCGGTGAGGTGCAGTCGGTGCAGCGCTCCTTCCTCGGCCAGGTCCTGACCTCGCGTCCCTGCCCCACCTGCCGCGGCGCGGGCGAGACCATTCCCGACCCCTGCAACAAGTGCGGTGGCGACGGCCGCGTGCGTGCTCGCCGCGAGATCGCCGCGCCCATCCCGGCCGGTGTCGCCAGCGGCATGCGGGTTCGCCTTGCCGCACAGGGCGAGGTCGGCCCCGGCGGCGGCCATGCCGGTGACCTGTACGTCGAGGTCGTCGAGCAGCCCCACGACACCTTCGTGCGCGACGGCGACGACCTGCACTGCACCGTCCGCGTGCCGATGGTCGACGCGATCCTGGGCACCACCGTGGTCGTGGACACCATCCTCGACGGCCCCACCGAACTCACCATCTCCGCGGGCACCCAGCCCGGCGAGGTCATCCAGTTGCGTGCGCACGGCATGCCGCGCCTGCGTTCGGGCGCGCGTGGCGACCTGCTCGCGCACCTGGACATCGTGGTGCCGAACAAGCTCGACGGCAGGCAGACCGATCTGCTGCGCAAGTTCAAGGGCATGCGTGACAAGGATCGCGCCGAGGTGATGTCGACCCAGTCCGAGCACAACAGCGGCCTGTTCGCCCGGCTGCGCGCGTCGTTCAGCGGGCGCTGACCCCGTGGCCGCGACGGTCTTCTACCTCGACGAGGTGCCCGAGCCGGGCGCCGTCGCGGTGCTGGACGGTCCGGAAGGTCGCCATGCCGCGACCGTGCGCCGGATCAAAGTCGGCGAGCCGATCACGTTGTCCGACGGGCACGGTGTGCTCGCCGACTCCGAAGTCGTCGCGGCAGGCAAGGATCGCCTGGAACTCGAGGTCCGCAACCGCCGGATCGCGCAGCCGCCCACCCCGCAGGTGACTGTGGTGCAGGCGCTGCCGAAGTCGGATCGTTCCGAACTGGCCATCGAATTGATGACCGAGGCGGGCGCGGACCTCATCGTTCCGTGGCAGGCCGCGCGGTGCGTGGCGAACTGGGAAGCCAAGGCCGCCAAGGGGATCGACAAGTGGCGTGCCGCGGCCAAGTCCGCGGCCCGGCAGTCCCGGCGTGCCTACATTCCCGAGATCGCGGGTCTGCACCGCACCCGCGACCTGGTCGAACTCGTGCGCAAGGCGAAGGCGGACGGCGCGATCGTGGCGGCCCTGCACGAATCCGGCGCGGGCAAGTTCACCGAACTTCCCCTGTCGCAGACCAGCGAAGTGGTCTTGATCGTGGGCCCCGAAGGCGGCCTCGACAACGCCGAACTGGCCGCGCTGGAAGAGGCCGGCGCCGACATCGTGCTGCTGGGCCCGACCGTCCTACGCACCTCGACCGCCGCCGCCGTGGCCCTGGGTGCGCTGGGCGCGCTCACTTCCCGCTGGTAGGAGTGGACCGCCCAGGATCGGGTATCCGCAGTGGCATACCACGAGCACGATTTTTAACCACTGTGCGGTGTCAGTGCTCGGCGGTAAACTGGATCTCATCGAACACCAGGTCGAAACCGGAAGCAGGCTGTAGCCACTTTTGAAGAACTCGAGCGAGATCGGCAACACCACCAACCCCGTAACTGATATCGGCGCAGGCGGAAGCAATGCTGGTCCCGCGCCCAGGACCGTGCGTTCCAGTATCGAACTCGCGCCTGAGTCGGTCTTCGGTTTCCTCGGCTCGGCCGATCAGAACCTGCGTCAGCTGGAGAAACTGCTCCCGGCCGATATCCATGTCCGCGGCAACACCGTCACCATCACCGGTAAAGCCGGTGAAGTGGCGCTGGCCGAGCGCGTGATCGAGCAGCTCGTGGCCCTGACCGGCCGCAATCGGGTGATCACCCCCGAGGCGGTGCGGCACACCATCTCGATGCTCACCGACGAGGGCGTGTCCGAATCGCCTGCCGAGGTGCTCAGCCTGGACATCCTGTCCCGGCGCGGCAAGATCATCCGCCCCAAGACGCTGAACCAGAAGCGCTATGTCGACGCGATCGACGCCAACACCATCGTGTTCGGCATCGGCCCCGCGGGCACCGGCAAGACCTACCTGGCCATGGCCAAGGCGGTGCAGGCCCTGCAGACCAAGCAGGTCACCCGCATCATCTTGACCAGGCCCGCGGTCGAGGCCGGCGAGCGTCTGGGCTTCCTGCCCGGCACGCTCAACGACAAGATCGACCCGTACCTGCGTCCGCTCTACGACGCCCTGCACGACATGATGGACCCCGAAGCGATCCCCAAGTTGCTGGCCTCGGGTGTCATCGAGGTCGCGCCGCTGGCGTACATGCGCGGTCGCTCGCTCAACGATTCGTTCATCATTCTCGACGAGGCGCAGAACACCACCGCCGAGCAGATGAAGATGTTCCTCACCCGGTTGGGTTTCGGTTCGCGGATCGTGGTCACCGGTGACATCTCGCAGGTCGATCTGCCCAACGGGCAGCGTTCGGGTCTGCGCGCGGCCGCGGAGATCCTCACCGATATCGACGACATCCATTTCGCGGAGCTCACCAGCGCCGATGTGGTGCGGCACCGCCTGGTCGCCGACATCGTCGACGCCTACGATCGCGCCGAATCCGAAACCCGCGCGGTACCGGGCCCGCACTACCCGGGCAATCGCGCCCAGCGTCGAGCGGCGGGCCGCACCGACCGTCGCTGATCGGGGCGAGACACGATCGAGCTGCCCCGATGCCGCTCCCGGCGGCATCGGGTCGGCCCCGTAGGCTGAACGGGTGAGCATCGAGATCGCCAACGAATCGGGTATGGACATTCCCGAAGAAGACCTGGTCAGCGTCGCACGTTTCGTGATCGCCCGGATGGACGTGCATCCGGCCGCCGAACTGTCGATGGTGCTCGTGGATCTCGACACCATGGCCGACCTGCACGTGCGCTGGATGGACCTGCCCGGCCCCACCGACGTGATGTCGTTCCCGATGGACGAGCTCGAGCCCGGCGGTCGCCCCGACAGCCCGGAGCCCGGCCCGTCCATGCTCGGCGACATCGTGCTGTGCCCGGAGTTCGCGATGGGTCAGGCCCAGAAGGCCGAGCATTCGCTGGATCACGAGCTGGCCCTGCTCACCGTGCACGGCGTGCTCCACCTGCTCGGCTACGACCATGCCGAGCCGGAGGAGGAGAAGGAGATGTTCGCGCTGCAGGCCCAACTGCTCGAGGAGTGGTACGTGAGCCTGAGCGAACAGCAGCGCCTCGCCGAACTGGCCGAGCGTGACGACCGACTACTGGGCAAGGCAGGTTTCACCGCACCCGGTGACGGCCCCGCGTGACAGCACTGACCCTGATAGCCCTTGCCATCGCGCTGATCGGGATCGGCGGGGTGTTCGCCGGGGTGGACTCGGCGCTGAACACGGTGTCGCGGGCCCGCCTGGACGACATGGTCCGCGAGGATCGGTCCGGTGCCGCGCGCCTGCGCAAGATCGTCGACGACCGCCCGCGGTACGTGAATCTCGTTGTCCTGCTGCGCATTCTGTGCGAGATCACCGCCACGGTACTGCTGGCCGCAGCGACCCTGGATATGTGGTCCGAGAGCACGGCGCTGCTGGTCACCGCCACGCTGATGGTCGTGGTCTCCTATGTCGTGATCGGTGTCGGCCCCCGCACACTGGGTCGCCAGCATGCCTATTCGATCGCGTTGGCCGCGGCGGTGCCGTTGCAGATCATCGCGGCGGTGCTCGGCCCGGTCAGCCGGTTGCTGATCCTGCTCGGCAACGCGATCACGCCCGGTAAGGGGTTTCGCAACGGCCCGTTCGCGTCGGAGATCGAGCTGCGCGAGGTGGTCGACATGGCCCGCGAGCGCGGCGTGGTGGCCGACGACGAACGTCGCATGATCCAGTCGGTGTTCGAACTGGGCGACACCCCCGCGCGCGCGGTGATGGTGCCGCGCACCGAGATGGTGTGGATCGAAGACGACAAGACCGCCGCCCAGGCGATGTCGCTGGCGGTGCGTTCGGGCCACTCCCGGATCCCGGTGATCGGCGAGAACGTCGACGACGTGCTGGGCGTGATCTACCTCAAAGACCTTGTGCCCTACGCCGATCGGGCCCGCAAGGTGTCGGTGCGCGATGTGATGCGCCCCGCGACCTTCGTCCCCGATTCCAAGCCGTTGGACGCGCTGCTGGACGAGATGCAGCGCCGCCGCAACCACATGGCGTTGCTGGTCGACGAGTACGGCGGCATCGCCGGGCTGGTCACCATCGAGGACGTGCTCGAGGAGATCGTCGGCGAGATCAACGACGAGTACGACACCGACGAGACCCCGCCCGTGGAAGATCTCGGCGACGGCCGCTACCGGGTCTCGTCGCGGCTGTCGGTGGAGGACCTGGGGGAGTTGTACGGCCTCGATATCGAGGACGACGACGTCGACACCGTCGGCGGACTGCTCGCGCACGAGCTGGGCCGCGTCCCGCTGCCCGGCTCCAAGGTGACCGTGTACGGGCTGGTGCTGCGCGGCGAAGGCGGCGCCGACGCGCGCGGCCGGATGCGGGTCAACACCGTACTGGTGCGCCGGGCCACAGATAAAACCGATAAAGCAGAGAAGAAGACCGACAAGCCCCGCAAGGGCGCGACCGACGAGGCAACCGCCGACACCGACCAGGTGCGCGTGCCCATCAGCACTGACAACGGAGAAACACATGAGTGAACTGGACACCGAAGACAACAAACTCTTGGTGCTGGCACGTGGCGCACTGGGCCGCACCGGCGGCGCGAGCGGCGCGGCCGTACGCGACACCGACGGCCGCACCTACGCCGCGGGCGAAGTCCAGCTGGCCGCCCTGACCCTGACCGCGCTGCAGGCCGCCGTGGCCGCCGCGATCTCGAGCGGCGCCGAAGGTTTCGAGGCCGCCGTAGTAGTGGGCGGTGACCCCCAAGACGCCGGCATCGACGCCCTGCACGAGGTCTCCCCGTCCGCCGCGGTCATTCGCACCGACCGCACCGGCGCCGTCCTGAACGAGGTGCACGGTGGCTGATTCGGGCAAGGAATTCCATTCCGGCTTCGTCTGTTTCGTCGGCCGCCCCAATACCGGCAAGTCGACGCTGACCAACGCGCTGGTCGGCACCAAGATCGCGATCACCTCCTCGCGCCCGCAGACCACCCGGCACACCATTCGCGGCATCGTGCACCGCGAGGACGCCCAGCTGATCCTGGTCGACACCCCCGGCCTGCACCGCCCGCGCACCCTGCTCGGCCAACGCCTCAACGACCTGGTCCGCGACACCTATTCCGAGGTCGACCTGATCGCGCTGTGCATTCCGGCCGACGAGAAGATCGGCCCCGGCGACCGCTGGATCGTCGAGCAGATCCGGATGATGGCGCCCAAGACCAAGATCCTCGGCATCGTCACCAAGATCGACAAGGTGAGCCGCGACGAGATCGCCCACCAGCTGATGGCGCTGTCGAAGCTGCTGGGCCCCGAGTCCGAGGTCATCCCGGTGTCGGCGGTGAAGGGCGAACAGGTGGAGGTGCTGGTCGACCTGATCGCCTCGCAGCTGCCCGAGGGCCCGGCGTTCTACCCCGACGGCGAGATCACCGACGAGCCCGAGGAAACCCTCATGGCCGAGCTGATCCGCGAGGCCGCCCTCGAAGGTGTGCGCGACGAACTGCCGCACTCGCTGGCCGTGGTCATCGAGGACATCGAGCCCTACTCCGCGAACCCGGACATGCTCGAAGTCCATGCGCTGCTGTACGTCGAACGGCCCAGCCAGAAGGCGATCATCATCGGCAAGAACGGCGCCCGCCTCAAAGAGGTCGGCACCAACGCCCGCGCGCAGATCGAGAAGATCCTGGGCACCCGCATCTACTTGAACCTGCACGTGAAGATAGCCAAGGATTGGCAGCGCGACCCGAAACAGATGGGGAAGCTGGGCTTTTGACCGTTTGAGTGTCAGCGGTACCGGGTATCGTTCGGCGAACACGTCGGTTGGTTCGGCGTGTTCGCTGATCGCCCGGGGAGGCCGCCGAAGTGCCCGATGCCAATGATGTCGGCAAGCTGCTGGAGCTGCTGCGGGCGCTCGAGATCCCCGATACTCGCCCGCGCGTGCTGCGCACTCTGGTGCACGGTCGGCGCGCGCTGCCCCGCCCGATCGTCGAGGTGGTCGGTGTCGCCGGGCACACGGCACTGATCGGCGAAATCTACAGCTGGCTCAGCGAATCCGGTGGCAGGCGGGCCACCCCGCGCGCGAAGATCGACCTGCGCGCGCCCGACCTGCCGCGCATGTCGCTGACCCCCGACCTCAACGCGATCAACGCGGGCCCGCACGCCAACGAGCCGGAGATCCCCGGCCACTGCCTGCCGATCGTGCAGCAGCTGGTGGCCGGTTTCGCCGCCGATGACACCGCGATGGGCGCGATCAAGTTCCCCCGCTACCGCACCGCCGATTGGCTGACTCGTCAGCGGGTGACCGCCGACGAATCCGAGGCCCCCGACGAACTGCGCCGTCGCCTGCCCAAACTGTTGCGCAGCGGTTCGCCGACCAGTCGCTCCGATACCGCCGAAGGTGTTGCGGGCGACACGATTTCGCGCGTGGTTTTCGGCGTGCTGGCGCTGTGGCCGGTGCTGCGGTTGTGGTTGTGGGTGTCGGGACGCATCCCCGGCATGTCGAAGGTGACCCGGTGGTTCCTGCGCCAGCGGTACCTCGCCCCCGAATTGTCGGGCAGTTTCCTGGGTTTCGCGTCTCGGCTCACAGCCTCGCATCGCGTGGACGAGAACGAGGAGCAGGTCGCCAAACTGCTCGTGCACGCCTTCCTCGAGGACCTGCGCGACGCCTATAAGCGCAGGATCTGGCGCCCGTCGAGCTGGCGGCGTACCGCCTACCCCGTGGCGCTGCTGGGTGGATTGGCCGAGGGCAGCGACGGCGCGCGCATCCTCACCTGGATCAACGAGATCCGCAACGAGACAGGACTTTTCGATCCCCTGGTCGTGGTGGCGTTGCGCGACGTCGGGCCCAGTCGCGAGGTCGGCGAGCTGTCCGACATCAGCGATCTGCGCCCGTTGCGCACCCTGGAAAGCCTCGCCGACGCACCGACCCCGCAACCGCCGGACCCGCTGCAGGAGTGGTTGCGCGAGATCGACAACCGCCGCACGCACCGTCAGGCCGACGCCTGGTTCCTGCCGTTGCGCGCGATCATCGCGCCCGACACCACCCCGCGCGTGAGCGACGCCCGATTCCGTGGTCTGGCACTGCCGCCCGCGCCACCGCTGGCCGCGCGCAGCTGGTTCGTCGGGCTGTGTGTGCTGATCCCGATCGTGCTGGCCGTGGCCGCGACGCTGGTCTATTTCCCGCCGCTGCGTGGGGCGCAGTGTTCGCACTGGCCGTGGACCGGCGGCGTCTCGGTGAGCCTGCGCGACGGCGAATGCGTCGGCTACAGCGATAACGCCCGGCAAACCTTCGCCGACGACCCCGAACTGACCACCATGCAGCGAGAAGTGTTCCGGCTCAACGCCGCAGCCCTCGACGCGCGCGCCGACAACCCGAAGCGCCCACTGGTCTCGCTGGTGTACTTCGCGGGCCTGAGCTACGTCGACACCAACGTGCGCTACCCGCACGCCCAGGTCGAGGAACTGGCGGGCCTGGCCGTCCAGCAGCGTCGCGCGCTGCTGGCCTCCGACGAGTCGGAACCGTTGTTGCGCATCATCATTGCCAATGGCGGATCCGATATGCGGCACGCCGGGTGGGTGGTCGACAATCCACTGCGCGAGCTGGTGACCGACGATGCCAGCGTGCTCGGCGTGGTCGGCATCGACCGCAGCAACGACGAAACCCGCAGGGCCATCAGCCTTCTGGGTGAACTCGGTGTGCCCGCGGTGGCCACGACCCTGTCCGCCGACGGCCTCGAGCAAGCCTCCCCGCTGTATTTCCAAGCGGCACCCAGCAATAGAGTCCAGGCTCGCCTGGTCGCGGACTACGTACAGGGCGCCCGCGACCGCAACGGTGCACCCCGCTACGACAAGGTCGCGATCTACCACCCCGAAGCCGCAGGCGACCTCTACGTGACCACCCTGGTCGACGACCTTCAAGAGGAACTGACCAAACGTGGTGTGCCACAACAGAGCATGAGTTGGCGCGAACAGCAACAGCTCTACCGTTTCCCGGCCCCGTGCGAGACCGAGGGTTTCGATCGCGGCACCCTGCTGTTCTTCGCGGGCCGCAACGACGACTTCCCGACCTTCGCCAAGTCGGTCAGCCGCGGCTGTGTCAGCGGCGCTGGCCCGGCGATCCTGGGCAACGACGCGGTCACCCGGCTGATCACCGACCAGAAGGCCACTGCCGCACTACCGTCCAACCTCACCGTGCGCTACGTGGCCAAGGCGGCCCCGGTCATGCTCGGTGGCGCCGACTGTGTCGGCGGCACTGGCAAACTCGGCGATCAACCGGTTCCGTTCGAACACGAACAGCTGTGCGCCGAACTGGCGGGCCTGATCGAAGACCTGCGCGGCTACGACGAACTCACCGACTACCGCCCCACCTGGGCAGGCGACCGCACGGGCCTGGCCTTCGACGTGAGCGGGCTGTTCCTGCACGCCGTGCGCGCCAGCCGCGGCGTGCTCGCCGACCCCAACCGCACCGCGATCGCCGTTCAACTGCGCGAGTCCGACTATCGCGGTGTCACAGGCACTCTCGGCTTCTCGACCAGCCGCGTCGCCGACGGCTCCTCGATCGCGGTCCTGGTCACCACCGCGGTCGGCGGTGGGGGACCGCAACGCTGCCTGATGATGTTCCCCCGGCAGCCCGGCCGCGACGGCTGTCCCTCCGGGACGAAAAGCGACCTGGAAACCTGGGTCGAACCTGCCCGGTAAAACTGCGGCAATTCTTCTCCAGCGCAACTGAATCGGTGCTGTTATAGTCGCAAAAACGTGGCTCGGAGCTGCGGTTTCCGCTCGCGATTCGCGCGATGGAAACCGGCTGGAGCCAGGATGGTCGCTGGAAGGGTCCCGGCGGCGTTATCAGCATGTGGGAGACCGCCGGTGAGTATTGCCGAAGGTGCGCAGTTCGCCGGTTACCTGATAGAACGCCGCCTCGGCGCGGGCGGTATGGGCACCGTCTACCTGGCCCGACATCCGCGCCTGCCCCGCCATGACGCGCTGAAAGTTCTCGCCGAGGACAACGCCACCGACGCGGAATTTCGTGCCAGATTCCTGCGCGAGGCCGAACTGGCTGCGGCACTGCAACATCCGAACCTCGTCGCCGTGCGCGACCGCGGCGAGTTCGACGGCAAGCTGTGGATCGCCACCCAGTACGTCCCGGGATCCGATGCCGCGGAACTCATTCGACGCACGGGCGCCACACTCGACCCCGCCCGCGCCGTCTACATCGTCAGCGAAGCCGCGCGTGGCCTCGACGAAGTGCACCGAGCGGGCCTGCTGCATCGCGATGTGAAGCCGGCCAACATCCTCGTCGCCGAGGAAGCTGGCCAACCAGATCGCGTACTGGTCACCGACTTCGGCATCGCCCGCCGCGCCGAGGACACCGCCACCCTGTCCGGCGGCGGCGTCACCGCGACCCTGTCCTACGTGGCCCCCGAACAACTCAACGGTCAGCGCATAGACCATCGCGCCGACGTCTACTCCCTCGGTTGCACACTGTTCCAATTACTCACCGGCACAGTGCCTTTCCCTCGACCAACTGCTGCTGCGGTGATGTACGCCCACCTGCACGAACCCCCACCGCGACCGTCCGATCGCCGTCCTGAACTTTCTACCGCCTTCGATGCGGTGATCGCGCGGGCCATGGCGAAGGATCCGGCGCATCGGTTCGCGTCGTGCGGTGAGCTGGCCGCGGCCGCCCGCGATGCGCTACAGGCGCCGGTGCAACCGCCCTCGGCCAACGCCTCGAATTCCGTTGTGGGCAGCCAAAATTACTTGAAGCCGCCGTCCGAAGGCGCGCCCTCGCGACGCAGTCGTTTCGCCCGCCGCAAGCTCTGGGGTGCGGTGTCAGCGGTTGTCCTCGTCGGCATCGTCACCGCCGCCGCGATACTGCGCGCCACCGGGCCTGACGCCGCCGCACCGAACGCGCAGGTCACCACATCGCCACCACCACTGCCACCCGCCACATCGTGGGGTGTCCACAGCTTTGTCGCCGATGCATTCTCGGATTTACTGCCGCGCTTTCACTTCGGTGTCGGCTATCAGGAGCTGAGCCTGTGCTTCATGTTCGACGGCAAGGGCGACATGGCGTCGCCGGACACCCCGGTGCCCATAGCGGTCATGTACTGCACCGGCAACCGGGATCCCGTGGTGGCGGTACGCATCTTCTGCAACACCGACCGATCGCGCATCCTCGCACCACCCAGCAATGATCGTGTCGAGGGCAGCGAGAAGTGGCAGCGCGGAACCGGCGGCGGAACGGTGATGTGGGGTAACAACATCGGTGTCGAAGCGGTTCGAGTCGGTTACCTACACCTGTATTTCGACGACCCGGCCCGCTGGTTCTGTCGGTTCGAGGTGAGCGGCGGCGAGTCCGGCGCCGAGTTGCGAGAACGGTGGTGGGCCGATGCGCCGCTCTGAGATCGGTTTCGGTGCGCTGCTGCTGGTGGTGTTGCTGAGCGCGTGCACAGTGCCGGGCACCGCCACGTCGTCTCACGTCGACCTGGCGACCCTCGATTACGGTGAATATCAGCACATTCCGTTGACCGCGCCGCTGAACAACGACCTGTACACCGGCAAGATCCTCGAGTCGGTGCGCCTGGGCGAGGTGATGATCAACCCGGCGCGAGCAGATCCGCTGCTGTCACAGGGCACGACCACGATGGCCGCGGTTCCGCTGCCCACTCCGACCAAGGTCTCCGGCGTACTGTCCGAGCCCAGCCGTGCCGTGCTGACTCGCCATGGGATGCTCGCCGGTTTCACCGTCGCGGGCTCCGATACGACTGAGGCGCGCAAGCTGACCATCGTGGCATTGCGCATGCCCGACGCCGACGCCGCGACCAAGGCCGCCGCCGAGCTCGACGCCGCCGACGCCGCGGTCAATGCGGACAACGTCCGGGTCGATATCCCGGAACACACAGCAGCCCAGGCACATTGGCGCCCAACCGTGCCGAGCCTGGCCGCCACGATCGCCGCCGGCAACTACGTCGTGAGCGTGCTGGTGCACCTGCCCACGATCGATCTGCCCGCGATGACAGCTCTGGCAGGCAAGACCTTCAGCGCGCAGATCCCGGAATTGCGCCGATTCGTGGCCACCCCCCGCGAGGCGCTGGCTACCTTGCCGATCGACGCGGACGGCATGGTGGCCAGAATGGTGCCGGAGAAGCCGGGCCGCTGGTCGATGCCCGCGGTCACGATGTCCGACCTCGACCGGATCGCGGGCGGAAAGATCCTGCTGCAGCCACGGGGTTTGGCGTTCGGCCCGAATGCGGCCTACCTGATGGGGTCGCGCGAATCGCGCTCGACCACAGAACGGTGGGCGTGGCTGGGCTTGGACGGCTTGCTGCGCGAACCGGATGCGGTGACCGCGCGCGCGGCGTTCGATCGCAGCAAGCGCATCATCGCGGCCGAGGGTATCCACGAATTCGCCGGCCCGGCGGGCATCGAGGACATCTGGTGCGGCAAGCAAAAGGACGGCCCCGTGTACGTGCAGTACTTCTGCAAGATTGTGCACGGACGCTACAACGCGACAGTGTTCGAGTCCAGTGAGCAAAAGGTGAGACAGAAGGCCGCGGCCCAGTACAGCCTGCTCGTACGGGCCGGGTGAGCTCGTGCCCGTAATTCTGCGCCCCGGAACAGTTTTCGCCGGCTACGTGATCGAACGTGTGCTCGGCAACGGCGGCATGGGCACGGTATACGCCGCCCGTCACCCACGCCTGCCACGCCTGGACGCACTGAAGATCCTCAGCGAAACCCACAGTGCCGAACCGGAATTCCGCGCCAGATTCATCCGTGAAGCCGAACTCGCCGCCCGCATCGACCACCCCAATGTCATTGCCGTGCACGATCGTGGCCTCGACGAGGGCGCGCTGTGGATCTCGATGCGTTTGGTCGCGGGCACCGACGCCGCGGCTCTGCTGCGCAGCGGGCTGCTACAACCACCGCACGCCGTGCACATCATCACCGAGGCCGCGGCGGGCTTGGACGCCGCACACCGGGCCGGCCTGCTGCACCGCGACGTGAAACCGGCCAACCTCATGCTCGAACCGCGCCGAGGCGAGCCCGACCGGGTGCTGGTCGCCGACTTCGGCATCGCCAAAGCCGGTGCCGACAGCACCGCCCTCACCCAGACCGGCACCTTCCTGGCCACCCTCGCCTACGCCGCCCCCGAACTGATCGCGCTGGGCCACGTCGACCATCGCGCCGACGTGTACTCCCTCGGTTGCACCCTGTTCGAACTGCTCACCGGCCGCACACCGTTCCCCAGGGAAACCCCGGCCGCGGTCATCGCCGCCCACCTGCACGAGCAGCCGCCCCGAGCCACAGACCTGAACCCCCAGCTACCGCCTGCCATCGACGCGGTGCTCGCCCGCGCGCTGGCCAAAGACCGCGACGCCCGCTACTCCACCTGCGGGGCGCTGGCCGCTGCCACGAACGTCGCCTTCGGCCCCGCGACACTCCCTACGGTCCGAACCCTGTACGGGCCGACACTGCCCCCGAATCCGAATCCTGGGCCGGGACCTGACTTCACCGGACCTGACAGGAGGCAGGCCGCCCCATCCAATCCTGCGATCAGGCTCGGCGCGCCGATACCAACACGCGCCCCTCGAAAACGAACACGGATCGCCCTCGCAACGGTCACGGTAGGCGCGGTGGCCGCCGCTGTCGGTTTCGTTGTGACACAACGTGACTCGACCGCGACCCCACCACCCACGGCGACGACCCCGGCCCCGACCACCGCCGAACAGAACTGGGGCGCACACCAATTCGTCGCGGACCCCTTTCCCGCACTGTTACCGAAGGGCCCCTTCGCCAGCGGCTATCAGGGGATCCGTTGCGCGGCGGTGGATCGCGACGGCAATCCGCTGCCGCTGGACCAACCGCCGACCCGAGTCGGCCGCCTCACCTGCAACGGCGACCGCAACCCGGTCGAGAGGGTCGCGGTGAGCTGCAACGCCGACCGGCTCGCGATCCACGACCGACCCCTCGGCACGGCGGTTGTCGACCAGGGGTGGGAGCGACCGTCGGGTCGAGGCCACATCATCGCCGAGGACCGGACGATCCGCGACAAGCCCGTCGGCCTGCTGTCGGTGACCTTCGATGACGTGCTCCGAAGCCCGTGTGTGATCTTCGTCTACAGCGATCGCGACTCCGCCCGTGAGCTGTTCGACCGCTGGTGGCCCGACGCGCCCCTGTGACTCACCACCACTGCGAGGGCCGCGCACGCTCCCACTGCAATGCCGACTCCAACTGTGCCGCAACCGAAATCAACATCGGCTCGGTATCGGCGGTGCCCATCAACTGCGCGCCGATCGGCAGCCCCGCCTCGGTGAACCCGGCAGGCACATTCACGCTCGGCCAACCCAACACATTCCACGGCCACGTGTACGGGCACGCCGCGGTGATCAGATGGTTCGTCGCACCGACACCGATCCCGTCGATCTCCTCCACCCGAGGGGCGGCGGTCGCGGTAGTCGGCGCGAGCACCAGGTCGTAATCGTCGAAGAACGACCCGATCCGCTTGTGCAGCAACGGTTCCGCCCTGCGCGCCGCGGCGAGCACGGGCCCACTGAGCACGCGCCCGATCCGCGCATTGGCCGTGGTGCGCGGATCGACGACAGCGCCCGGCATATTCCGATGCACCCGGCTGATCCCCGCCAGCGAACGCGGCAGGAACGACGCCCCGATCATCAACCCGTAGTGCAGGTTCGTCACCGTGACGGTGTGCCCGAGCGAGCGCAGGGTAGAAGCCACCGAATGCACCGCCGCCGCGATCTCGGGATCCAGCGCGGTCTTGCTCGCGGTGTACGGAATGTTCAGCGACAGTGCGATTCTGAGCTTTCCGGGATCGCGCCCCACCGCTGCACTGGCATCGATCGGCGCGGGCTTGTGCGTATCGCCGTCATGCGAACCGGCCGCGACGTCCAGCAGCAACGCCGCGTCCCGCACGGTGCGCGCCAACGGCCCGTTCACCGTGAGCCCGTTGAACGACTCCGCCAACGGCCACGTCGAAATCCGTCCACGCTGCGGCTTGATCCCCACCAGATTGGTCCACGAAGCCGGGATCCGCACCGACCCCGCCCCATCCGAACCCAGTGCGGCAGGCACCAATCCGGCCGCGACCGCCGCCGCCGACCCACCCGACGACCCGCCGGGCGTACGCGTGCGATCCCACGGATTGCGAGTGTGCCCGAACGCGTCCCCACTGGTGAACGGCAGCTGTCCCAATTCACAAGTATTGGCCTTACCCACGATCACCGCCCCCGCCGCGCGCAACCGACGCACCGATTCGGCATCCGCGGTTTTCGGCGCGAACTGCCCACCACACCCGAACGCGGTGATCTCACCGGTGATGTCGGTGTCGTCCTTGACCGCGATCGGCACACCGAGCAACGGCAGTCGCACGCCCGCGGCCAGCCTGGCATCAGCCTCGGCGGCCTCCTTCAGCGCCGCCTCGCGACGCACCACCCGGAAAGCGTTGAGCGTGGGCTGCGAACCCTCGATCCGATCCAGCGCCCCGGTCACGGCCGCCACGGAGGAAATGCTGCCGTCGGCGATAGCCGCGGACAGTTCGGCAAGGCCGAGATCGGCCGAGTGATCCGGCACGATGCGGTCAGGCGCAGACATGTGAACTCCGTCTCTGAAAAGTAAGTAGCTCGACCGTAACGCGAACCTGGTCACCCGTCCACATCCCCTAGGGTGGGTATTTCCGGCAGGCACCGCGTCACGTGTCCGTGACGGCGGTGTCGGGCCCGCATGGAAGACTGGGCCCGTGCGTTTGTATCGGGATGAGGCGGTGGTGGTTCGCCAGCACAAGCTGGGCGAGGCCGATCGCATCGTCACGCTCCTGACCAGGCAACATGGCCTTGTTCGGGCGGTGGCGAAGGGGGTGCGGCGCACCAAGTCGAAGTTCGGGGCGCGGCTCGAACCGTTCTCCTACATCGACGTGCAACTGCACCCCGGCCGCACCCTGGACATCGTCACCCAGGTCATCACCGTGGAAGCGTTCGCCGCCGACATCATCGACGACTACGGCCGCTACACCACCGCGTGCGCGATCCTGGAAACCGCCGAACGCCTCGCCGGCGAGGAACGCGCACCCGCTCCGAAACTGCACGTGCTCACCGCGGGCGCCCTGCGCGCCATCGCCGCCAAACAGCGCCCGCACGAACTGATCCTGGACGCCTACCTGTTGCGCGCCATGGGTTTCGCCGGCTGGGCCCCCGCGCTGGACGAATGCGCCCGCTGTGCCACCCCCGGCCCGCACCGCGCCTTCCACGTGGCAGCGGGCGGCGCGGTCTGCGTGCACTGTCGCCCGCCGGGCGCGAGCACGCCGGTCACCGGGGTGCTCGATCTGCTCGTTGCCCTGCTGAAGGGGGAGTGGGCCTACATCGAGACCGTCCCCGACAACGTCCGCCGCCAGGCCAGCGGTCTGGTCGCCGCCCACCTGCAGTGGCACCTGGAACGTCAGCTGCGCACGTTGTCGATGGTCGAGCGGTCCGTCGCCCAGCCTGTCGTCGCCGGCTGATCGCACAGATCCCGGCGTAATCACGCACTTCGCACGCGCTCAGTCAAAATACTGATTGCTCGGCCGCGAATTGCGTGATTACGCCGGTCGTGGACCGCCCTCCGGCCCACACCCGACGATCAGGCAGGATGGACGCCGTGATCCTGCGTCGTGACCCCGCCCCCGCGAGCAAGGCCGGCCGCACCGTGCGCCCGCCGTCCCAGCACCCCTCCGGCGCGCGTCCGCCCGCGATCCCGCCCGAGCTCGTGCCCACCCACGTCGCGCTGGTGATGGACGGCAACGGCCGCTGGGCCCAGGAGCGTGGCCTGCCGCGCACCGCCGGTCACGAACGCGGCGAGGCCGTGCTCATGGATTCGGTCGAGGGCTGCATCGAGATGGGCGTCAAGTGGCTGTCGGCCTACGCCTTCTCCACCGAGAACTGGCGCCGCAGCCCCGACGAGGTCCGCTTCCTGATGGGCTTCAACCGCGACGTGATCCGCCGCCGCCGCGACGAGATGCACGAGATGGGTGTGCGCGTGCGCTGGGCCGGTCGTCGACCGCGCCTGTGGCGCAGCGTGATCAAGGAACTCGAGGTGGCCGAAGAGCTCACCAAGGACAATGACGTGATGACGCTGACCATGTGCGTGAACTACGGTGGTCGCGCCGAAATCGCCGACGCGGCAAGAGAAATCGCGCGTCGGGTGGCAGCGGGGGAGATCGACCCGGAGAAGGTCGACGAGGCCACCGTCGCGAAGTACCTCGACGAACCCGACATGCCCGACGTCGATCTGTTCCTTCGCCCGTCCGGCGAATTCCGCAGCTCGAACTTCCTGATCTGGCAGGCCGCCTACGCCGAATTCGTCTACCAGGACACGCTTTTCCCCGATTTCGATCGGCGTAACCTGTGGGACGCGTGCCTGGAATACGCCAAGCGCGATCGTCGCTTCGGTGGCGCCAAATGAGCGACGGAGCACATGTGGTCACCCCCGAGATCGACCTGCAGGCGCGCACCGGTGCCTGCCTGCAGATGCAGGAGATCGACGTCCGCGTCGACGCCGACGGATCGCTTGGCTTCGAATACGACGGTGCCCTGTGCTCGATTCGCGCGGTCACCCTGGCGCCGGGCCTCACGGTCTTGTCGCTGACCAGCGTGCTGGCGTGGGATCGGCCGTTGAAGCCGCAGCTGTACAAGCGAGTTGCCGAGCGTAACAACGAGATTCAGTTCGGCTCGGTCACCCTGATCGCGCGCGGCAAGCTCGGCGACGTCATCCTGCGCTACACGTTCCCGGCCGAAGGCCTCGACGACACGGCGCTGACCACGATGCTGCTGCTGGCGCTGTCGGGCGCGAGCAAGGCCCGCCAGGGTTTGCTCGCGCCGTAGCGCTAGTTGCTGGGCTTCCAGGTGATCTTGCCGCCCTGGAAGTCCTGGGCTTTGCCGCCCTGGTAGTCGTATTCGTCGCTGGTCGGGTAGCCGTATCGGCCCGTCACCCCGCCCGCGCGGGTCCAGTCGGCCTGGATGCTGCCCCATGTCGCGTGCGCGCCGGTCTTGGAGCTCCAGTAGATGGCGCCGGTGGGGAACATCGTGAACTGTCCGTCGCCCTTGCCCGTGGCGGCCACGTCGGTGAGCGGGAAGCCCAGCGGGCTCGACTCCCAGCCCAGCGCCGCCCACTTGTCGCGGATCGGGCCGCTGATCTGGTGTGCGCCGGTGCCGACCGACCAGTAGATCGAACCCTTCTGGAAGTGGTTGAAACGCCCGCCTGCCGCGGGCAGCTCGCGCGTGACCGGGTAGCCGAGCTGGCCCGATTCGTTGCCGACCTGCGCGAACTTGTCACGGATCTGCCCGGCGACGGTGTTGGCGTTGGTGTCGGGATGCCAGTAGATGGCCGCGTTGTTGCCGAAGGTCTGGTACTTGCCACCCGCGGCCGCATCGGATTCGGGGGAGGTGGGCTCGCCCAGTGCCGGGCCGCCCGCCTGGTCGTATTCGATCTCGATCGCCCCGCCCACCTCGAATCCGCCGATCATCCGAGCCTGCGCGGTGCCTGCCATGGCCGCGGTGACGACGGTGGCGGCCGCGAGGGCGGCGAGGACGGTTCTTCTGTGCAATGCCACAGGAAACTCCCTGGTCGGATCGATGTTCGAGGGTTCCGGCGACGATCACACCGGGACCGCGTCCGAACCTACCCGGTACCCGGCACCGAAAACAGTGAGCTTTCTAACCTTCACGTCCCGCACGAGCGTCAGGCGTGATCGGCAACAGCACCTCGAACCCGCGCGCGAAGTCGTCGGGCGACACGTCGCCCAGCAGTAGGTGTTGCAGGATGAAGCCGGGCAGCATCCCGATGATCGTCTTGGCCAGCGCGTCGACGTCGGCGTCGGCCGCAATCCAGCCCAGCTCGCGCATCCGTATCGCGTATTCCACCCAGAGTTCGCGCATGGCCGCGATGCCCTCGCTCACCGGCAGACCGGCCTCGGGCTGCACCGTGGCCAGCGCCCACACCTGCGGTGCCAGCCGCAGGGGGCCGTCGGGTCCACTGCGCTTGACGACCTCGGTGGTCAGCAGTCGGATGACCTCGGCGGGCAGCGGCGGGTCGTCGGCGCGGATGATCTCGGCCAGCCGGGCGCGCAGCGGCTTCATCGTGTGTACCACCAGCGAGCCGATGATCTCGTTCTTGCTGGTGAAGTACCGATAGACCGCGCCTGCCGACATCCCGGATTCGGTGAACACGTCCTGCATGGACGTCTCGTGGAACCCCTTCCTGGCGAAGCACAGTTGCGCGGCGTCGAGGATCTGCTGCCTGCGACGTTCCAGGTGTTCTTCGCTGACTCGGGGCATGGCTCCAACGTAAAACGAATATTCGTTCTTGACAAGCCCGCGAGGGGGTGTCACGGTAGAACCACCAAAAAGAACGAACATTCGCTTTAAGGGGAGAACCGCCATGACGATCACCCGCCGAGCCATCGCTCTCGGCCTGGCAGCAGCCGCGATCCAAGCACTGATGCTGATCGCCTTCGCCTGGCCCACCGTCAACCTCGCCCCCCGCGACCTCCCGATCGCCGTCGCGGGCCCCGCCTCCACCCAACTCGCCCAACAGCTGCACCAGCGCAGCCCTGAAGCCTTCGAGATCACCACCGTCGTCGACGCGGACGCCGCACGAAAAGCGCTGGCCGACAACGAGATCTACGGCGCGATCATCACCGGCAACGGCGCACCCCAGGTCCTGGTCGCCTCCGCCGCCTCACCCGCGGTCGCACAGCAACTCACCGCGGTGGCCCAACAACTCAGCGGCCTGCCCGCCGCCCAGGTCACCGACGTGATCGCCACCGACCCCGACGACCCCCGCGGCGCCGGCTTCGGCTCGATGGTCCTGCCGCTGGTCATGTCCGGCATCGCCGCGGGTGTCCTGCTCACCCTGCTGATCCCCGCCCTCGGCTCCCGCCTGGCAGGCCTGGCCACCTTCGGCATCGCGGGCGGCCTGCTCAGCACCCTGATCTTCCACACCTGGCTGTCGATCCTGCCCGGCTCCTACCTGGCCCTGGCCGCCATCGCCGGCCTGGCTTCCTTCACTGTCGCCGCCACCATCGTCGGCCTGGCCGCCGCCATCGGCCGCCCCGGAATCGGCCTGGGAGCCCTGACCATGCTCCTGATCGGCAACCCCTTCTCCGCCGCCACCTCAGCCCCTGAACTGCTCCCGCAACCCTGGGGCACCCTGGGCCAACTCCTCCCACCCGGCGCCGCAGCCTCCCTCCTCCGCTCGGTCGCCTACTTCGACGGCGCAGGCGCGGCAGGCCCCCTCGCGGTGCTACTCGTCTGGGCCGCAACAGGTCTCGGTTTGCTCGGCCTCGCAGCACTACGCTCCCGCAGCACAGTCCAACCGGCCACCACCCCGGAGCCGGTAGCCCTACCCGCCTGACTCTCCCTGCAAAGATGCTCCGCACGAACAACATTCGTGCGGAGCATCTTCGTTATGTTCCTCTCTTCGGTTGATACCACTGCCCGACAACGAGTTTCGACAACCACCCGAACACCGCGAACACCGTGACACCCAAACCGGAAGCCGCGAGAATCGCGCCGAACAGCTGCGGTGACTGCAACCGCGCCCGGTAGATATCGATCACCACGCCGATCCCCGGCTCACCCTGCTTGAAGAAGAAGTCCCCGACGATCGCCCCGACCACCGACAGACCCGCCGAAATGCGCAGACCGGCGAAAATGGCAGGGGTTGCGGCCGGGAACTCCAGTTTGCGCAAACGGGTGAACGCCCCGGCACGCTGCAAAGTGAACAGATCGCGGTGCGCCGAGTCCACCGATTGCAACCCGAACAGGGTGTTGGACACGATCGGAAACAGTGCGATGAGCACACAGACCAGCACCCGCGCACCGAACCCGAAGCCGAACCAGAACCCGATCAGCGGCACCAACGCCAGAATCGGAATACATTGCAGCACCACCGCATACGGGAACAGCGCGAGTTCGGCCCAGTGGGTCTGTGACATCACGATCGCCCAGGCAATGCCGACCGCGGCCGCGATCGCCAGCCCGGTGAGCGCCACGACCGCGGTGCGGCCCAACGCTTCCCACATCTGTTCGGACTGTCCGCCGAACAGTCCCTTGCTGACCACCTGATGCAGCGGTGGCATCAGGAACCGGCGGGCGGGGTCGAGCACGACGTAGCTGACGAAGTACCAGCAGCCGATGAGGGCGACCAGCACGGTCACCGGCGCGACGATGCGCGCCGGTGGCCGCAGTGAGCCCCGAGTCACGGGGTTTTCGCCAATCCGATTGCCGGGTCGATGAATTCGTTGGTCGCGACCTTGCCGGGGGTCAGTCCGGCGGGGATGGTGACGCCTTCGGCCTTGTAGATCGGCGTCGCGATGTCCATGATCGTCTGAACCCGCGCGGTATCGAAATCGCCGACGGTGGGGTTGGGGCCGTTGCCGACGATGCCCTCGGACACCATGGATTTCACCGCGAAGTCGGCGTTGTTCTTGTCGTAGGTCCACCCGGTCGCGAAACCGGCGACGGAGTCCACGATCACCTTGTTCGCCGCGTCCGGCGCCGCCAGGAAGTCGACCATGCTCTGCTGGATCACCGGCACCAGCTTCTTCAGGCATGCCGAGTAGCCGGCGAGGTCGCCGCCACGCACGGCCAGCGTCGACTTGTAGGTGGGGAAGCCCGCGTCGGCGACGAGTTGGTAGGCCACCGGCTTCTTCCACTGCGGGACCTGGTTCTCGTACACGTACGGTTCGGTGCTGGCGAAACCTTGCTGCGCGGCCTTGCCGCCCTCGGCGACGAAGAACGACGGGGTGCCGTCGTAACTGGCGTCCACCTGATCCTTGTCGAGGATGCCCGCGCCGACCAGGTAACTCATGTAGGCCTCGCCCTGGAAATACATCACCTTCGCCTTGGCGGCTTTGAGATCGGCGATGGTCTTGACCTGCGGGTAGGTCGCCGGATCCCACATGATCATCTGCGGGTTCTTCTCCAGCGGCGCGAACACGCTCACCGTCGGCGCGGTGTCCGCGGTGGCCACGGACTCCTCGAGGTCGATGAAGCCCAGCATGATGTCGCGGTCGGCGTACATCCGCGAGGAGACCGGCTGGAATCCGATTGCCGGTCCGCCCGAACGGATTTCGAGGTCGACCCCGGTGTATTCGCCCTTGGCGAACAGCGGACCGATGGTGGACTTGTTCGCGGCGTCCACCATGGGCTGCTTGCTGATCAGGTTGTAGAGGTAGCCGAATTCGGCTTCAGGATTCCAGCCGCTTTGCACCACGATCTTCGCGGGGCACACCTCGCGCAGATTCACCGAGCCGATCGGTCCGTCGTAGGCGGCGGTGCTTTCGGTCGATCCCGAACAGGCGCTGAGAACGCTTGTGGCGGCGAGGATTACCGCCGCGATGACCAGTTGTGCCTTCATGCGCTGCGCTCCGTGCTCGTGGTGGAATCGGTGAGCCGGTAGGTCCAGCCCTTGTTCGGCAGCGCCGTCGACCGAGTGACCTCGTCGTCGCGCTGATCATCTGACTTGCCCTGTGCGAGTAGCCCATACGGGTCGGCTCGGCGTTTGAGTTCGGCCTCGGCGCGCGACCACGGCTTCATTCCGCTGGCCCCCAATGTCGGGGTATGCATGTTGACCACCGACAAGCCGGCCTCCTGCAGCCGGGTGGTGATCGCGGCCATGTGCTCCTGGCCCTGGAACGACCAGATCGGCGAACCCTGCGCGGCCAGACCGCCGTCGAACCGCTTCATCTCGACATGGGTCGGCCCGAGCTCGGCACCGAAGTCCTGAGCAACCTGCGTAATAGACTGGGCCAAGCCTTCTTTCGGGTACATCGCGAGCAGATTGATGAGGCTGCGGTCCACGCGCTGGAAGTGCATCATGGCGTGTCCCCAGGTGAACTCGTAGAGGGGAACGCCGTACGGACCCGCGCCTTCCCTGCCTCGATGCCGCACAGCACCACAGGATTCGGTGATGAGATCCTCGACTACGGGCAAACTCTGCTCCGCGGCCATCAGCAGCACCATCGAATGACCCTCGGGCACAAAAGGTGCCAAGTCCGGGTAGTAGGTGGGTAGCGGATCCTGTTGCACCGACACCAGCTTCTTGAGAACGCCCTCGCTCTCGCACACATCGACCGAAAAGCGCACGGCCTGAGCGAATTCGGGGAATGAGATCACCAGTTCCTGCCAGTGCCAAGCGGGCGCGGTGGGCAGTTCGACCTCGGTGATGATGCCGTTCGCACCGTAGGCGTGGTGCACGATATTGACTGCGGCACCGGTCAATTCGATGAGCTGCGGTTCCTCCTCGACGGTCATCACCTCGATCGCGGTGATATTGCCCCGGTCGCGCAGGATGCCCCACTGACAACTGCCGACGCCGGCATGCCCGCCCGCGAGATAGCCGCCGACGGTGGCATGCGTGGCGGTGGAGGGATGCATACGCAACTCCCACCCCGTGGGGCGGATCGCGGCGTCGATATCGGCGATCAGGGTGCCCGCGAGCGCGCGCACCGTGCCTGACCCCTGTCCGATGACCCCGGCGATGCCCGTCACATCGATGACCGCGCCACCCGACAGCGGCACGCCCTGCCCGAACTGCCCGGTGCCGCCGCCGCGCACGGTGATCGGAATCCGGTGTCGCGCACAGGAAGCCACCACCGTGCGTAGCTCGTCCTTGGATGTCGGGGCGATGTAGATGTCGGCCAGGTGCCCGCGCATCACCTCGCGCAACAGCGGGCTCTGTGCGAAACGGTCACGGCTCTTGGCTCGTAGTACTCGCTCGTCCACGGAATGCCGGATCTCGCCGATGTCGGCTACCAGGCTTTCCAAGGCTGAGGAATCGATGGTCGTAGTCATCTATTCGGCCTCCCTCACGGTGCTAAAACGTTTTGGCACCCGCCTGGGCAAGCCTGCGCCGCCCAGATTTCTGCCGCGTGAACCCCGTTTACGATGTGGTTGCGAAATCGATTTGGCACCGCCGGGTACAGTTCGAGGCACGGCGTTCGCGACGGTGAGGAGCACTCGGTGGCCAGATCCCGCCCCACAATTCGCGACGTGGCCGGTGCCGCGGGCGTTTCGGTCGCCACGGTGTCGCACGCACTGAACGACAAGGGGCGCTTGGACATTCGCACCCGCGAACGTGTCAGGCAGATCGCCACCGAACTCGGCTACAACCCGAATCCGCGCGCACGGGCGCTACGCACCGGGTCCGGCAACACGATCGGCATCGTCTCCTCGCTGATCGTGGACGGCACGCCCGGTCACGACAGCACCATGGACTGGTACATGCGCACCGCCGTCGCCGCCGCCAACGAATGCCTCGCCCAGGGCTACGCGCTCACGCTGGTGCCACCCTCGGACCAACAGAACTGGGCACAATCGCTGGCCGTCGACGGTGCGCTGCTGGTAGACCCCGACCACGACGACCCCGCCATCGCCGCCTTGGTCGCGCGCGGACTGCCGGTGATCGTGATCAGCGGCGACGCGACCCGCGACGACGTCACCACCGTCACCCTGGACCGGGCAAGCGCCGTCTCCTGCGCGATGCGCCACTTCGCCGCCCGCGACCGCGTCAACCCCGCCCTGCTGGTCGAATCCAGCGGTCGCCAATCCGCCGAGGGCACCCGCCTGGCCTTCGTGGCGTGGTGCGCCGAACGCGGAATCACCCCCCGCGTCGCCGTCGCACCCGCCGCGGACGCGAAGTCCGCGGCCGGTTACGCGGCAACCCTGGACCTGCTGCGCAACCACCCCGACACCGACGCCATCTACTCCCCACTAGACCTGCTGGCCCACGGCGCCGCGGCCGCCCTCATCGCCGCCGACCGCACCGACGTAGCCCTGGTCACCGCCGAAGGCATGATCGCCCGCCTGAGCAACCCACCCATGACCGCCGTCGACACCAAACGAGAACTCCAAGCCGCCACCGCAACCCGCATGCTGATCGCCCAACTCCGCACCGGAATCCGCCCACCCTCCCAAATCTTCACCGCAGACCTGATCGTCCGCGACTGAACATTGCCGGCAATATGAGGAATATTCCGATCATCGGATTGGCGTGCAGCATCGAGGCTCTGGAACCGATCCTGATTGCCAACCTAGGCGCCGACGATTACCAGCTGATGGCCGAATCGACCGTTACGGCTCGCGATGGCAAAGGCGGCGAATGGCGTGGCGACGACCCCGCTGCGATCGGTGACGTCCTGACGAGGCTGATGGATGGTCGAACAATAGAGAATGCAGTAATCGGCCCAGATGGTTCGCTGTCGCTCGACCTGGATTCAGAGGCAGGGATATCCTTTCTTCCCGATCCGGACTATGAGTCGTGGTGGATTGTCGGCAAGAACGGATTCCGCGTGGTCTGCATGCCCGGCGGAGGGTTGGCTGAATGGGGATGAAGGTTCCGCACTAGAGGCACAACAGTGTTGGACGGTTGATCACCACGCTCTCACGCAAGCATTTCGCGAGTAGGGTCCGCCGTGAGGGCGTGGTGATCTTGATCTAGACGTGGCGGGCTAGGTCGCCAGTTCGTACGAGGTGCTTCGGCCGCTCGAGTCGGAGCGGCGTAGGACTCCGAGGGTGATGAGTTCGTTGATGTCGCGGAGGGCGGAGGGTTGGGACGTTTTCGTGATGATTGCCCATTTTCGGGTAGTCAGTTTTCCGTCGAAACCGTCCAGGACTCGGTTGAGCATATCGATCTGGCGGGGGTTCATCGCGGTCGAATGCCAGGTGCGCCAGAAGGTGGATTTCGTGAGGGCAGCGTCGATTGTGTTGTCGGCGGCGTTGATCGACTGGTGTAAGGCGTCGAGGAACCAGAGCAGCCAGGCGGTGACGTCGAGATTGCCTCGTTGAGCGCTTTCGAGGACGGCGTAGTAATTTTTGCGGTCGCGCTGGATCTGGGCGGACAGGCTGTAGAAGCGGCGGGGGCTGTTTTCGGCACGGGCGAGGGCGAGATCGCCTATGGCGCGGGCGATTCGGCCGCCGGCAATCGCTGCACTGCCAACCTCCGATGCGGGCGTTGTCGCCCTGAACCGGACTTGGACGGTTGATCATCACGCTCTCAGCGTGGTGTTTCGCGCGTGCGGCCACGGTGAGAGCGTGGTGATCTTGAACTAGGTGGGATGGTCATCTGGTGGGTTGGTCGTCGGCGCCGAATTCTTGGTGGTAGCGCTGGGCTCGGGTGAGCATTCGGCGGATGCCGGCGACCATGCGGTCGGCGGGGAGGGGTTCGGCGATGATGGGGTCGCCGGTTTTTACGTAGTAGCGGCCGTCGGGGTAGTCCATCCACCAGAAGGTGCGGGCGGGGGTGGGGCGGGCGTCTATGGCGGGGCCGGAGTGGGCGGAGATTTCGCCGAAGGCTTGGCGGGGGCGGTGGAAGATGCGGTTGAGTTGGTCGGCGGAGCTCAGGCGGCCTGCTCGGTATTCGAAGTGGTCTTCTTCTTCGGCGAGTTGGTCTCGACGGACTTCGATCGGGGGTTTGGTGCCCGGTTTGGTGCGGGGGAGGGCGGCGACGGCGAGGGCGGCCACCTGGTCGGGGGTGCAGTAGGTGAGGGTGACGTCGGCGCCGGTGCCTTCGTCCGCGCCCGGTGCCTGGGTCAGGGTGGCGCCTTGTTCGCCGCGGATCGCGCCGTGGAAACGGATGATGGACGAGTTCTCTTGGCCTACATGGCCTTTGGATTCGACTCTGGCTTCGGGGTCGAGCAGGACCATCAGGGCGCGTTCGACCGCGGGGTCGTACTTGCGGAGCAGACTTTCCACGGCCTGTTCGCGGTGCTGCTTCAGATCCTCGAAATCGGCTATGTCGGTGCGGTATTGGAGGGGATAGGGGAGGCGATCGCGGCCGTAACCGGACCACAGGATCTCGAACTCGATGCCGGTGAATTCAGCTCGATGCACTGTCGTCGTCTCCGCCGATTACGGGGGGCACGGTCCTGAGGTCGTGGATGCCGAGCAACAGGTCGCTGTTTTCCTGGGTGATCAGGTAGTCGGGGATGCCCTTGGAACGGTCCTCGTCGGAGTTGCCGCGGCCTGCGCCGGGGGCGCCCATGCCGCCCATTCCTGGTGCGCCGCGGCCTGATCCGGCGCTGCCTGCGCGGTTTCCGGCGGCTGCGGCGGCTGCTGCCGCGGGGGACTGGGTGCCGGGGACGGCTTTGCCGGGGGTTGCGGCGCCGGCGCCGCGTGGCGTGCCGCCGCCTGGGCTGCCGCCGCCGGGCCTGCCGACACCGGGGCTGCCGACACCCGGGCTACCTGCGCCTGGAGTTCCCGCGCCGGGCGTTGTTGCGCCAGGGCTCGTTGGTGTGGTGGCCGTGGGTGTGGTGGATTGCGGTGTTGTGCTTTGGGGTGTGGTGGCGCCGGGGTCGGTGGAAGTCGGTGTGGCGGAGGAGGGTTCGGTGGCGGGCTGGCCGGTTGCGGTGCCGTCGCCCGGTGTGCCCGTCGGCTGGCCGGTGTTGCCGCCGCCGGTCGAACCGCCTTGGCTGCCACCGGTATTCGTGTCGCCGTTGGTGCCGGGGCCGCCTCTGTCGCCGGTGATGGTCGGGGCGGTCGGGAGGAAAGGGACGCCGGTGTCGGTTTGGCTGGCGACCTGGCCGTAGACGGTGCGCAGGATTCGCCGGGCTTCCTCGGTGGCCTCGGTGCGGTTGTGGGCGTCGACTTTCATGACGCCGTCGTCAGGCAGGGACTTGTTGGTGATGTTGGCGCGTTCGGTGAGGCCGGGCATCAGGGCCTGGGTCTGTTCGATTCCGGTGCGCATCTCCATCAGTTTCCAACTGATCGCCGTTGCGGCCTGGGAGAGCGGGATGGATTTCTCCGCGTAGTTGCTCACCGCCCGGATCGCGGCGTCGGCCGCCTTACCTGTCCAGCCAGTATGGCCGTTCTCGCCGGTGATGGTGCGCGCGAACTGCTGGTTGAACCCGACGAACGTGCCCATCAGCGCGCCACCGATATTTCCCCACGCGGTCACCGCGTCGTCGACCAGTTGCGGTTTCATCGCTGCCACCGCTGCCTGCATCTGTTCCAGTGTCATGTTGTCGAAACTGTCGGGCGTGGTGATGTGCGGCGGTTGGATGTCGCTGCCGAAGATCGTGGAGTATTTGCCGGCGTCCTGGTGGGCGTAGATTTTGGACCGTTCGGCGTTCCACTGCTCCTGCGCGGCGATCACCTTGCTCTTGTAATCCTCGTAGGTCACGTGGGTTCTCCGATCGCGGCGATCCTGGCAGCCGCCTCGTCGTCCTGAGCTCGGAAGTTCGCAATCGCCGTGGCGACAACCTCTTTCGCGGTCTTGACGGCCTCGATGTGCTTTTTGAGGACTTCGTCCAGCGGGCGATCGCCTCCGGATGCGGTCAGGGAGAACTTCCGTTCCAACGCCTTGCTCGAGTCGAACGAGCCGAAGCCGGACAGGTTGCGGACGAGGTCGATCTGGGCGAAGACCTCGTCCAGTCGATCCAGGTGGTCGTCGCAGACTCTGTCCAGGTCCTTGCCGATTTCGGGATCGAGTGAGAGTTGACCGGCTTCAGCCTGGACCAAGAGTCGATTCCACTCGCCGGGGTCGATGCTCTGCAGCATTTGCTCGCTCCCTCAGTTCTCGGGCAGGTATTGGGCGAAGCTGTCGGTGAGTCTGCGAACCTCTGGGCAAGGTGAAGGCGGGGAGGAGGCGCTGACGCGGTTCAGTAGCCTGAACAGGACCGACCCATTCGGAACCTCAACGGCCAGTGTGCAACCGAGGTCGTATGTTGCACCGGTCGTTCGTAGCTGGAGGGCGGTGTGCGACCCCACGGTCGTCTCGGTGAAGTCGGTGAAATCCGTCCGCGCCCTGGACTCGGCGAGTGTGTGCTCCGACGACAGCATCGAGAACGAGTACTGCTTGGCCGAGTCCTGCCACGTGCACGTCTTCCAGCCGGTGAAATCGACCCCCGCGACCTCGTTCTTCCGACTGCCCACGTTCAGCCCGGCCCCACTGACAGCCGAATCCGGCAACGAACACGGATCCCACACCTTCGCCTCGGGATCCACCGAAGTAGGACTCGCCGCCACACTCACCACACTCGTCGGCGCAGCAGCCGGCCCCTTCTCCCCACCCCCGCACCCCGCGACAGCCAACCCCACCGCCACGACAACCCCGACCATCCGCGCCGCACTACCTCGAACTGCCATACCTTCGTCCCTCCCACAGAACCGGTGCTCGCTCATGACGTCCACGCTCCCGAGATCGTAGTCACGCTGATGTGCATCGCGAAAGCTCATGCACTACTCCGCCGTGCAGGGTGCGGACGAGTACAGCGTGAACTCGATCTCGCCGCGCACGGTCGTGTTCTGGCTGCTGTACACGGCGAACCCTCGCGAATCGCGATACACCCTGCTCGCCGGGTCGGCACCGGGCATCCCTGCCTGCCGGGTAAAACCGCGTGCTGTCATCGCTTCGAGGTTCGCCAACGCCTGGTCGATGTACTCCTGCGACGGGTTCCGTTGAACCTCTCGGTAATTCGGCGTCCACGGTGGACCGTAGGTCTTCAGCGTTTCCGGGTCGGTGCGGCATCCGTTGCCCAACTGCACCGAGCTGACATCGACAGAGCGTGTTTTCGGCGAGATCAGCTCGAAGTTGTCGGCGACGATCTGGGTGGCCTCGGGAACTCGTAGGTCCGAGGCGGTCGCGAGGCGGTCGTTCGACGGGCCCTCGGTGATAAACGCCGAGCAACTCGGCAGGATCAGGATCGCGCCGATAAGCAGAATTGTTCTCATTTGACGTCGATCCGTGTGCCCAGTTGTGGGTTGTCGGTGATGCGCGGGTTCGCGTAGGGGTTCTCGACCCCGAACAGTTCCTTCTCGGTGGTGGCCCAGCCGGCGTCGAACGCTTCCCTGCCGCCGTTGCCGTTGTCGCCCAAACCCACATCCACCCACTCGGTTTCGATCCCGCGTTCCACGTATGCGGTCGCATCTGTTCCGGCGATGACGCCGACAATGTTCTGGAACGCGGTCGACGCGGGGTCGTCCCAGTATTTGCCGTGTCCGTCGGAGCCGAAGACCACCTCGCCAACGGTGTGGCCGTCGATGTTCTTGCCGTAGAACCCGGTATCGAGCCGGGTCACTCCCGGTACCTCATCGGGATCGCCACCGAGAACTTCCGACGCGTGCGGATTTCCGGGGAGGTGAATCCCGCCGGGAATGGTCAGCCCGCCCTCCGGATAGGACTGCACCACACCGATCAGATCGCCGGGCGCGGTCATGGAATAGCGCTGAACATTCGCGTTCGGATTGTTCCACCCACCGTCGAACACACCGGTTCCCGCCGACGAGGCGTGCAGCACGCGGTCGGCCCGCAGGCCCAACTGCTCGGCCGACCCGACGATTGAACCGCCATAGGAATGGCCCACATAGGAAACCGGTGTTCCCGGTGCCGACGCCGCGACCTCCCGATCGATCTCGCGACCGAAGTCGACAAGTCGAGGCGCCATATCTGCCGCGAAACCAGGGCTCGGCGCACCATCGGAGAGACCGGTCAGACTCTGCGGGAAGTCGCCCTCCATATAGAGAAAAATCGGGCCGTTCGTCTGGTCGGCGAGATTCCAGGCCGCCACATGGTTGGACCCCGAACCGTTGAGATTGGTGCTGGTGCCGGGCACATAGACGCCGACACCCGGTGCACCCGACTTCATATCGCCGACCATCTCGATCATTCGACCATTGCCCTCGGTGCTGAACATGACGAATTTACGGTCGACCATATCCAGTCGCGGTGTCGCCTCGGGGCCGGTCGCGACGGGCGGTTCGTCGGGAACGCCCACACCCTCAGGATTGGGAATCGGCGACAACATCGCCTCCAACTGCTTGACCCGTGACTCATCCCGATTCGGCTTGGCCTTCTCCTGCGTCAGCGCATTGCGAATATTGATCTCATTCGCGTCGATCCGCATCGCGAACGGCACCCCGTTCAAATTCCCCACCTTCTCCGGCGCCGCGATCACCACCTGACGTTGCGCTTCCGCACTCAAACCGGCCAGGAAGACGGCCCGCTCATCCGGCGACATCGACGCCAACTGGATCGCCACCGCATCGGGGTCGCGGATCGAACCGTCGGCGAGGGTGATGTCGGGTTGACCGTCGCGCATCGCGCCGAGGTCGCCGACGGACTCGCGCAGACGTGCACCGAACAGGCTGTCGAGGCGTTCGATTTCGTCCAACCCGCTGAACAGGTTGAGCTGGAAAACCCCTGCGGCGCCTTCCTTTTCGGGGTCGGAGTGGGTGACCCTGCCGTCGTCGGCGACCGTGAAGCCCTGGGTGACGGCCAGGTTCTTCTGGTCCAGCACATAGGTTTTCGCGTGTTTCAAGCCCGCGCAGGCGTCGGCGGCGTCGTCGGCGATGCGCAACAACACCGTTCGCACTTCGTACCCGTGGTCGACTTCCTCATCGATGCGTCGTGCGGCCGCGTCCTTGGTCTGCCCGTGCCAACTCCCGGCGGCGGAGACCGCGCGCGAGCAGTCGTCGACCGAACTCGACACAGCATCGGCATTGGCGCGGGCGGCTTCGGCGGCGCGGTGCAGCCCGTCGAGATTCCAGGTGTCCAGTTGCGGGATCGTGGGGCGCATCAGCGGGTACCCAGCTTCCCGATTTCGGCGGCGGTCTCGGCGTCGCGAGCCTGGATATCGGCGGAGAACTTGTCGACCAGGTCGGCCAGCGTGCCGTACCGCGCCGCGATGGAGTCCATCGCCTGTCGCGCCGGATCGGCCAGCCCACGCACCGCGGCCAGCACATCACTGCCCTCACCTGCGGCCTCGCCTGTTGTCGACCAGCTCAGCCCGCTGACTTCGCCTGCCTCCCGACGCCAAGTTGTGGCCATGGTCTTCAACTGGTCGGGCTCCACGCCCAGAGTCGCGCTCACGATGTCCCCTCCTCCGATGCCGAGACGGGCCGACGGCCCCTACGTCATGGTTGGACGGGGCTCGCGCAGCGAAGGTTCCATCATGTGAGGTGAGTCACACCGATGCGGGCTCGTCGGACGAGGCGGCGGCGCGCGAGTGGGCGCAGTCGGTGCAGGTGCCGAAGATCTCGAGGGTGTGGCTGACCTCGGTGAATCCGTGGTCGGACGCGATCGTCTCGGCCCACGCCTCGACGGTGGGGCCCTCGACCTCGACCGTGCGCCCGCAATGTCGGCAGACCAGGTGGTGATGGTGGCCGCTCGAGCACTGGCGGTAGACCGATTCGCCGGTGTCGGTGCGCAGCACGTCGACCATGCTCGCGTCGGCCAGCGACTGCAGGGTGCGATAGACCGTGGTCAAGCCGATGTTCTCGCCGCGTTTGCGCAGTTCGTCGTGCAGTTCCTGCGCCGAACGGAACTCGTCGATGTCGCTGAGCAACGCCGAGATCGCGCTGCGCTGACGGGTGCTGCGGATTCCGACTTGCTTGGCGGAGTTGTTGTCTGCCAACGGTTTACCCTTCCTCGGCATGGGCGATGGCATCGACCACGATGTGCGCCAGATGATCGTCGACCAGCTCGTAGAGCACCTCGCGACCCGACCGTTCGCCGTGCACGACGCCCGCCGATTTGAGAATGCGCAAATGCTGGCTGACCAGCGGCTGCGTGACGCCCAGCGCGTCGACCAGCTCGTGCACGCAGCGCGGCGACTCACGCAACTGCAGCACGATGGCGATGCGCACCGGCGCGGCCAGTGCGCGCAGCAGCTCGCCCGCCTCCTCGAGCACCGTGCGCGCGGGCACGACGGCGGGGGCGGGGGAGTGGTACGGGGTGTGCGGATGCGCGGGCGCGGCCTCGGTCGTCATGAACCAACTCCTTAATGGAAACAGATTCCATTTTGATATGCATAATTGCGCATGTCAAATGACGCGCCGCGCGGACATCTCGGCTGCTGCAAACCCACTGGACGCGTCCCGATACGCTGGACCCACTGACGTTCGGTGGACCGCGTGCGGACCGCCGAACATTTCCGACTCGCAGTGGATGGAGAAATCTCGCGTGGCACCCAAGTCGAAGGTGGACACCGTTGCCAACCTCGCCAAGCGCCGGGGTCTGGTCTACCCGTGCGGTGAGATCTACGGAGGCACCAAATCGGCGTGGGACTACGGTCCACTCGGCGTCGAACTCAAGGACAACATCAAGCGGCAGTGGTGGCGGACCATGGTCACCAGCCGCGACGATGTCGTAGGCCTGGACTCCTCGGTGATCCTGCCGCGCCAGGTCTGGGAAGCGTCGGGCCACGTGGCCACCTTCTCCGATCCGCTGGTCGAGTCGCTGCACACGCACAAGCGTTACCGCGCAGACCATCTCATCGAGGCCTACGAAGCCAAGCATGGCCACCCGCCGGCCAACGGGCTGGCCGACATCAACGATCCCGACACCGGCCAGCCCGGCAAGTGGACCGAACCGCGCAACTTCTCCGGCCTGCTCAAGACCTACCTGGGCCCGGTCGACGACGAAGAGGGCATGCACTACCTGCGCCCGGAAACCGCGCAGGGCATCTTCGTCAACTTCAAGAACGTGCAGGAGACCGCGCGTAAGAAGCCGCCGTTCGGCATCGCCCAGATCGGCAAGAGCTTCCGCAACGAGATCACCCCCGGCAACTTCATCTTCCGCACGCGCGAGTTCGAGCAGATGGAGATGGAGTTCTTCGTCAAGCCCGGCGAAGACGTGGAGTGGCACAAGTACTGGATCGACGCGCGGCTGTCCTGGTACACCGACCTCGGCATCGACCCGGAGAACCTGCGCCTGTTCGAGCACCCGAAGGAAAAGCTGTCGCACTACTCGGCCGGCACCACCGATATCGAGTACCGCTTCCGCTTCCAGGGCAGCGAATGGGGCGAGCTCGAGGGCATCGCCAACCGCACCGACTACGACCTCAAGACGCACTCGGAGCACTCCAACGTCGACCTGAGCTACCGCGACCAGGCCTCCGGCGAGCGCTACACGCCGTACGTCATCGAGCCCGCCGCCGGTCTGACCCGTTCGCTGATGGCGTTCCTGGTCGACGCGTACACCGTGGACCAGGTGCCCACCGCCAAGGGCACCACCGAGGAGCGCATCAGCCTGCGTCTGGACCCGCGTCTGGCGCCGGTCAAGGCCGCGGTGCTGCCGCTGTCGCGCAACGCCGACCTCACCCCCAAGGCGAAGGACCTCGCCGCCCAGCTGCGCCGCAACTGGAACGTGGAGTTCGACGACGCGGGCGCGATCGGCCGCCGTTACCGTCGTCAGGACGAGATCGGTACGCCGTTCTGCATCACGGTCGACTTCGACACCCTCGACGACCACGCGGTCACCATCCGCGAACGCGACTCGATGGCCCAGGAACGCATCGCCCTGGACAAGGTCGAGTCGTACCTGGCAGCGCGCCTCATCGGCGCCTGATCTCCCGGCTGTGAAGAGCCCGTACCGGTCACTCGGTACGGGCTCTTTCGTGTCAGCGGTCTGGACGGTTGATCACCAGGCTCTGACGCAAACATCGGCCGAGAAGGAAAATCCCGGACAGCCTGGTGATCTTGATCGAGCTGCGTTGATCACAGTGCATAGCTGACGGTTTGCGTTGGCGGGTCGCTTGCCTCACGATTTTCGTTGTGCTGTGGGAACCGGAAGACGTGGTGCGGGCGCTCGACCCGTCGGAGCAACGATTTGTTCGGCATGCCACGTACACCGGGCGGTCGGTGACGGTGCGCGGGGAAGTCGACGCGGCGGCGCTGGGGGCGGCGTTCGCGGCGTTGCAGCGGGCGTTTCCGATTCTGGTGTGCCGGATCGTCGAGGACGACGACGAGAACGGGATTCTGTTGCGGCCCGGGCACATCGAGGCCGTGGGGGCGTGGGTGAGTTTCGGGGATCCCGACGTGGTGCCGATTCCGGCCGAGTCGGTGGATCCCGGTGATCAGCTGGCCTATCTGGATGTGGTTCTCGCCGAAGAGGATCGGGCTCGGGTGACGTTGTTCGTGCATCACAGCGTGGCTGATGCGGGGCATTGTGTCGAGCTGTTCTCGCGGTTGTGGGAGTTCTATACCGAGTATGCGGAGACCGGGTCGATCGTGGTACCGGCGGAGGCGGACTATTCGGATGCCGGCGGGATGACGGCGGGGACCGGTGCGGAAAACGGTCCGGCTCACGGACGGGCTCTGTCGGAATATCCGGTGTCGCTGGAGGCGTTGTTGGCGCAGCGGGGGATCGGGCGTGGGGAGCGGTCGGGGCTCGAACTGGTGACCCGTCCGCTGGCTGTCGCCGAACAGCCCGCGACCGAGCGAACCGAACCCGCGCAGCCGACACTGGCTCGGCCCGAGCGTGTTCAGCTGGATCCGGTCGCCACCGCGCGGGTGCTGGAGATGGCGCGCGCGCACGCGGTGAGTGTGAACGGGTTGGTCACTGCTGCGGTGTTGCGGGCGTATGCCGAACTGTCCGGCGCGGACCAGGTTTCGTGCGTGTACCCGGTCGATCTGCGCAGGCGATTAGACCCGCCGGTGGCCGCGGAGGCGGGCACCAACTTGGCGGGCCTGGCCGCTTACGTCGCGGACGCCGCCGACACCGAGGATCTGGTCGGGCTCGCCCGTCGGATCGGCACCAGCCTGCACAACGACCTGGCCGACGGGGTGATCGAACAGTCCGTGCTGCACTTCCCGGACTTCTACGGCCCGCATCGAATCCACAGCACGGCGGGCCACATCGCGGTGACCAACACCGGAACGGTGCCCACCTTCCGTGCGCCCGCCGGCCTGATCCTCGATGACTACGAGATCGTGTACCTGTCCGCGCACCCCCGCCCGTCGACGGGGGCGTCCGCGGCGGTCACCTTCCTCGTGTACACCTACCTCGGCAGGTTGACCATCGGCCGACTCGGCGGCGGCGCACTCGCGTCCGAACTGTTGGACGCGGTGGCCGCTGAGTTGAGCTGGTCACCAGCAGGCCAGGAAGCCGCGACCGCTTAACGCCGCGCGACGGGCTGCTGCAGTTCGGTCACCCAGCCGTTGGGGTCGGGCGTCCACGTCAGGGTGACCTCGCGGCAAGGTGCGTCGGCGCTGTAACCGTTGTCCTTCACCCAGCACTCCAGCGCTTCCCACGCCAACCCGATCCCGCTCACATTCCCGTGAAAGACCGAAGCCGCCACCTGGTCCAGCGCGGGCAGTTCGACAATCGAAAAGTCCGGTGCCGCATCGGGTTCCACGTCCACCGGCACGCACGCGTGCACGCCCACGGTCCCGTCGTCGCGCCGTTCGTACCAGGCGATCGCCGGGCCCGCGATCGGAATCCCGGCCTTCTCCAGTCGATCCGACAGCTCGCTGAACAGCGGCCCGATCACGGGACTGATCGCGTGTGGTCCGAATCCCGCAGCCCAACTGGACATTTCGGCCACACGAACCGCTGGCACCGACTTGATCGTTACATCCTCGGACATGACGCCTCCTGATTAGTTGGTAAAGGCTGAATGCTCGGCACTACAAGCTTTTTCGAAGATCGGACACATTGATCCCGCGTCAGAATCGGCCGCCACGGCTGACACGACGCGAGCCCGACGACCCGCCATAAGAACCCGGCCGATAGCCCCCACCCCGCGAACCGCCGCCCCGCGAACCGCCCATCGCGCCACGCAGAACCTCGTTCAGCAGAATCCCACCCAGCACCGCCCCGGTCTGCGAGCCACCCCCGCCGGTCATCGGCTGGCGCGATTCCCACGCCCGCACGCTGGCCTGCGCCTGCTGCAGCGCCCGCCCACCCAGATCCGCGGCCGTCTGCGCGCTGACCAATGCGCGTGCGGGATCGCTCTCGGCCAGCGAACGCGCCTCGTCGAGGTGACGTTGTGCTTCCGATAATCGGGTGCGCGATTCCGCGTCGACACCGCCGCGGCGAGTGGTGATGAACGAGGACGCGGCGTCGATGCGAGTGGTGGCGTCGGTGAGCGTGCGATCGAGTCGGCGTCGCAAGTCCTCCACGGCCAGTTTGCGATCCGAGGCCGCGGCGATGGCTCGGTCCAGCTCGGCGTCGGCGGTGACCGCGTCGTGGAACGCGCCGAGCGGATCGCTGTCCGCGTTCGTGGCATTCAGGGCAGCAGTGGCGGACGTGACCGCGGCGGTCAGATCGGGCCCGCCGAATTCGGTGAGACCGGCGGCCGAGGTGAGGTCGGCGCGCAGTTCATCGAGGGCAGCGGGCAAGCCATCGCGGGCCTGCTGAATATTGGTCGCCGCCTGGTCGACCGCATCGAGCAAGGTCTTGGCCTGACCGATCGCACCCTCAGCCGCACGGATCGCCGCAACCGCCGCCCCCTGCTGCCCGACCGGCTGGGCCAGCGCGGCATGCGCACTGTCGATGTTGTTCTCGGCGAAGGTTATTCGCTCCGTAGCCATTCGCACGTTGTCGTGAATCGGGGCTAACACTGATGGGGGATAGGTCGAATTGAGCCGCGCCAGTTCAGCTTCGGAATCCGGCATCCGGGCAGTCAGCCTCAATTTTTCGCCAGGCGGTCGGCCCGGCCTGAGCGGTTTCGGATTGGTTGAAAGCTGCTGATCAGCAGCTTTCGGGCAACCAGTAGTGCC
>NZ_JBHXRG010000015.1:65515-115671 GCF_042716995.1 Nocardia sp. NPDC058640 | reverse complement strand
TAAAACGATTTTGGCAGACAAGGACCGTCGCTCGCGAATCGAGGCGACGAGCTCCTCAGCGAAAGTGCTTATGCCGCAGCTGAATAAGCCTCAATAATTGCTTTACTCACGTCGAGCGTAAACTAAGTACCAATCACCCAATTCTTCCAATGGCGCCGGAGAATCGATCCGTACCACTAACTCCCTAATTTTGCAGTCCGAAAAGTCAGCGATTACTTCAGTGGTGACGCAGCTCATGGACCACCGATCCTCGTCGCTCGTCGCTCCGTCCACGATAAAACAGACAGAAACCAAGTCCCCATCTCGCCGAACCAGCACGCGCCGAAGCGCAGGGAATACTGCGCCCCACAATGCGCGATTCACGGACAGGACAAGACTGACTCTATCGCTCAACATTGGCGATCCTCCAATTCGAATGAAATGCGCCCAGGAGCACAACGTCGCGCATGAAGGCGACCCGTTCGGACACGGGTAGTTCGGTGAGTTGATCCGCATCGCCGTCGTAGATCAAGATGCAATATCCAGGCAGGTGCTGGGTGTCGGCCATGGTTGCCCACCCGGTGCGCATCCGACCCAGCACAGCCGGGTTGGTTCCTTGTCGAGCGGCACCGGACGGGTCTTCCCGGTAGTCGATGACAGCCTCTTCGGGTTCCGTAGCCGACATTTCTGCCCCAGTTCTGCTGTGCGCCATTAGATATCGCGGGGAACCGATGGTACAGCTTGTGGGACTGCGTGATCCGCAGATGATGTGCAGTGCTGAATTAGATCAGCACTGCGAGTACGTTCGGGCGATGAAGCATCTACCGTTCAGCGAGCTCATTCGTAAGCAGACATCGGTCTTTCCGCTGCTGGCTGATTCCGATGTCACGCTCGAACGGCGCGACGCCGAGAATGTTGTTCTGATGCGGGATGAGCGGTATCAGGCGATGGACGGTGCCCTGCGGATCGCCGCTCGCTCTCTCGCACTGCTGGCCAAGACCAATCGGCAGATGGCCGAGGAAGTATTTGCCGAGGAACTGCCCTGGCTCACCTGGCTGCCTTCCGAGCATCGCGCAGAGGCCGTTCACGAACTGCTCGACGATCTCGTCGCCGGTGCCGATACCGGCTTCTACCTGCCGTTCCAGCGAAACCTGATCGCGTGGAAGCACACCGCGCAGATCTACACGGACCCGGCGCTTGTGCGCGATCTCAGCGGACCTTTCGAGCGCACAAACCATGGGGAGATCGGTCGACCCGAGGCGGCGGAGTGAGTGGGGTCGAACGCGGTGGCGAATTGCCGTTGAGATCGTCAGCCGCGGGCGCGTTGGCCGGTGGCGGCTTTGGTGACGATGTCTGCGATTCGAGCTGATCGGGTGGTGTCTCGGGCGGCGCTGACGATCCACCACAGCATTTGTTTGCGGGCGCTGGGAGGGAAGGTGTCCCAGTTGGTTCGGGCTGGTGGGGCTGCGTCCAGTGCTGCGGTCAGGTCTGGTGGTTCTGTGAGGTCTTCGACCTGGTCGAGAATCGTCCACCAGCCATTGGCTTCGGCGGCGGCGATGGCGTGGCGGCCTGCGTCGGTCATGTGGCCGTGCTTTTCCATGTCGGCGGCGCGTTCGCGGTTGAGGCGGGTCCAGGAGCTTTTGGGTCGACGCGGTGTGAACAGTTGCAAGCCGCGTTCTTCGTCGAGGATGGTGGTGGTCGAGTCGATCCAGCCGAAGCAGATGGCTTCCTCGACGGCCTCGGGGTACGGGCAGCGTGGTCGGCCGGTGGTGTTGCGCCACGAGCACAACCACACGCCTCGGACCGACGCGTGGTTGGCCGTGAGCCAGGTTCGCCACTGGGTCCGCGTTTCGGCGTGGAAGATCGGGTAGTCGAATTTCCACGTCGGTGGGTGTGTGGAAACGGGTGGCCCGAGGGGATCTTTCCGCATTTTCTCAGTGTCGCACCGATTGCGGACAGATCCTGTCCGCAATGCGGCGAGCGGCGACGCAGATCACGCTGGGGTTCTGTGGGGTCCCGGCGTAGGTTCAGGGGGAAGCGAACCGTTGACACGAAGGGGTGTTCTCGATGCGGGTGGTCAAGCGAATTCGGGCTTATGTCAAGGTGATTGGGCAGGCTCGGCGGAACAAGGGCGATCTGGTGGGGTGGTTGGGGCGGCGGCCGCAGATTGCGGGGGCGCAGGTGGTTTACGAGACGGCTTTGTTGTTCAGCAACAAGGTGGATCCTCGGTTGAAGGAGTTGGCTGAACTCAAGACGGCCGGGTTGGTGGCTTGTCAGTTCTGTTTGGATATCGGGTCGGCGCTGGCGCATACGTCGGGGTTGAGTGAGCGGCAGTTGACCGATCTGCCTCGGTACAAGACCAGCGATGCCTATAGCGAGTTGGAGAAGTTGGTGATCGGGTTCGCTGAGGCGATGACGGTGACGCCGGCTGTTGAGCTCGATGAGTTGCGGGAGGAGTTGCTGACGCATCTGTCGAAGGCGCAGGTGGCGGAGTTGGCGGCGACTATCGCTTGGGAGAACCAGCGGGCTCGGTTGAATCAGGGGCTCGGTGTGCAGCCGACCGGGATGGCTGATGGGATGGCGTGTGCGATGCCGGAACCTCGGCGGGTGCCGTAAACGAAACCCTCCGGGAGCCTGCGCGGCTCCCGGAGGATGTGCTTACCCGCTGGTCAGACCCTTGGCGATGTGGGTGACCTGGATTTCGTTGCTGCCCGCGTAGATCATCAGGGACTTGGCGTCGCGGGCCAGCTGTTCGACCTTGTACTCGGCCATGTACCCGTTGCCGCCGAACAACTGCACGGCCTCCATCGCGACCTCGGTGGCCGCGCGTGAGGAGTACAGCTTCATCGCGGACGCCTCGGCGAGGGTCACCTTGTCGCCTGCGGCGGTGCGCTCGATGGCGTTGAACACCATGTTCTGCACGTTGATTCGCGCGATCTCCATCTCGGCGAGCTTGAGCTGGATGAGCTGGAACTGCGCGATCTCCTTGCCCCACAGGGTGCGGGACTTGGCGTAATCCACGCACAGGCGGTGACATTCGTTGATGATGCCCAGTGCCAGCGACGCGATGCCGACGCGTTCGACCACGAAAGACTCTTTGGCACTGTCCTTTCCGTCGCCCTTGGCCGGGGTCTCGGTTTCGCCGAGCAGCCGGTCGGGGGTGATGCGGACGTTGTCGAAGAACAGTTCGCCCGTGGGCGAGGAGTTCATGCCCATCTTCTTGAACGGCGGGCTCTGCGTGAAACCGGGCATCCCCTTGTCCAGCACGAAGGTCAGCACCTTGCGGTCGCGGCGGTCGGCGCCGTCCTGTTCGTCCAGCTTGGCGTAGACGATCGTGACGTCGGCGTACGGGCCGTTGGTGATGAAGGTCTTGCGGCCGTTGAGGATGTAGTCCTCGCCGTCGCGGCGGACGTAGGACTTCATGCCGCCGAACGCGTCCGAGCCCGAATCGGGTTCGGTGATGGCCCAGGCGCCGACCTTGTCCATGGTGACCAGTTCGGGTAGCCAGCGCTTCTTCTGCGCGAGGGTGCCGCGGCTGCGGATGGTGCCGACGGTGAGACCCAGGCTCACCCCCATCGAGGCCACCAGACCGAGGCTGACGCCGGCCAGTTCGCTGTTGAGCACCACGCCCATGCTGCCCGCACCACTGAGCCCGCCGCCGGAGCTACCGGAGCCGGTGGTGCCTGCCTCTTCGCGGGCCAGCGCCTTCTCGAGCCCGTCGCGCGCCATCTCGTCCAGGCCGAAGGTGGCGAACAGCTTGCGGATGATGCCGAACGGCGGCAGCGCGCCGCTTTCCAGCTGGTCGACGTGCGGGGTGACCTCCTTGGCGATGAAGCCGCGCACAGCCTCGCGGAACATCAGGTCTTCGTCTGACCACTGGTACATCTCTGGACTCCCGAGGGATCGCCGGAACTTTCTCCCAAATATAGAACACGTTCTATTTCGGTGCGACGAAGTTCCGGGTGATGACCGGTGCGACGAACTCCTCGAGCATGGCGCGTTCGTCGGCGGCATCGCGACCGGGCGCCGACAGCAGCGAGACGATCACGCGGGTGAGCCAGCGGGCCATGCGGCTTCGCTGCGGGTCGGTCAGGCCAGTGGGGCCGAAGATGGTCGCAGCCAGGGCTTCGATGACGTCGGAGTCCTGGCTGATGCGGCCCGCCGTGCCGGAGTCGGCGGGCCGGAACCAGGCGATGAGCAGGGGGTTGGCCCGAACCTGCGCGACCGCGCCGAGCATCGCCGCGATGATCCGTTCGCCGGGGTCGGCGATATCGCGGAACCGCTCGTCGAGCTGGGCGACGATGCGGCGGGTCTCGCGGTGCACGAACGCCAGCCGCACCGCCTGCCGGTTGTCGAAGTAGCGGTAGAGCGTGGCACGGGAACAGCCTGCGGCCCTGGCGATGTCGGCCATGCCGACCGCGGCCACCCCGTGTTCGGCGAACAGTTCGGCGGCCGCGTCGATGATGCGTTCGGCGGCCAGGTCCGCCCGGTCGGTCGCCAACCAGTCACCACTCATGTCGCACTGAACGGCACCGAGACGGGCCAACGCACGTAGTTACCCTGCGACCATCGCACCGCATCGAGGTCGACGGTGAAATCGGGGCACCGGGCGAGCAGTTCCTCGAGCGCCACCCTGGCCTGCATGCGGGCGGCGGCCGCGCCGAGGCAGTGATGGTGTCCGTGGCTGAAGGTGAGGATGCGCTTCGGGTTGCGGCGGACGTCGAGTTCGGCTGCGGTGGAACCGAATTCGCGTTCGTCGCGGTTGGCGGAGCCGTAGAGCAACAGCACGCGACGGCCGGCCGGGATGGTGGTGTCGTGCAGTTCGACATCACGGGTGGTGGTGCGGGCCAGACCCTGCACCGGGGAGGTCATCCGCAGGAACTCCTCGATGGAATCGGGGATGAGCGACGGGTCGTCGGCGAGCAGCGTGCGCTGGTCGGGATCGGCGGTGAGGAGTTGGACCGCACCGCCGAGGTTGCCGGTGGTGGTGTCGTTGCCGCCGGTGATCATCGTGAACGCGAAGCCCAGAATGGCGATCAGGCCGTCATTGTCGCCCTCGGCGCCGAGGCCGGAGGCCAGCAGGTGCGAAATGGTGTCGTCGCCCGGTTCCACGCGGCGACGGGCGATCAGCTCGGTGAAGTAGCCGACCAGCTCGCCCACGGCGGCGAACGCGTTCTGGTCGCCCGCGGCGATCCCGGCGCCCGCGACGGCGCCACCGACGATGTTCTCGGTCCACTCGTCGAACTTGCCGTGGTCGCGTTCGGGCACGCCGAGGTAGTGCGCGACCACCATCGTGGGCAGCGGCTTGAACAGCTCCTCGACGATATCGCCGCCACCGGCCGCGCGCAGTCGCTCGATCCGTTCGACGACGAACCTGCGCACCGCCGGTTCGACCGAATTCACTTGGCGCGGTGTGAATCCCGGAGAAACTCTGCGCCGGAAGTCGGTGTGCTGCGGCGGGTCCATGAAGACGAACGGCTTGACGCCACCGAACCCGGCGGCGGCCAGGTCGATGTAGTCGACGGTCAGGCCCGAGGCCGAGGAGAACGTCTCGGGATCGCGGGCGGCCGCCCACACATCGGGGTGCCGGGACAGCACGTAGAAATCGTCGGATTCCTGCCCTTCGGGGATCACCCGATGGACCGGATCATGCTCGCGCAGTGCGGAATACATGGACCAGGGATCGCGCCAAGTCTCTCCGGAGCGGAGTTCGAACCGCACCGAATGAGACGTCGTTGTGCTCATGACTCCATGGTGAGACATCTGCACCAATTTGTCTAGAACCGGTTCTATTTTCGTCTGTCACCGCAGGTCGAACGTGTGCGCGCTACCGTGGACTGATGAGCAGTCGAGGAGTTCCCGGTGGTGTGGTGCACGAGTTGCCGACGGATCTGCGCACGGCACTGCTCGCGAACCCGCCCGCACTCACCGCCTGGCGCGACATCACCCCACTGGCCCGCAACGAGTTCATCTGCTGGGTCGAGGACGCCAAACAGGACGCGACACGCGCACGGCGGATCCGACGCACCCAAGAGGAGCTCGAGGAGGGCCAGCGGCGGCCGTGCTGCTGGCCTGGGTGCGCGCATCGCGAGCGCACCGGCAGCTGAGCTGGGAATTCCGAGCATCCGGTCCCCGCCGCCGAGGAGATCGAACCGCAGCTCACACCGCGTGTGGCGCCTCGCTCATCGGGATGACCTTGCGTCGGCGGGTAGGCCCGCGGTGGAAGTTGTGCTACCACTGGGTGATCAAAGGCGCGAGGGGGATTTGTGACATCGATGAACCGGGCTGGTTCGGGTGAGCCCGTACTGCTGCTGCACGGCTACACCCTGTCCCATCATTCATGGCACAGGGTTGTCGACAATCTCTCGCGCGACTACGACGTTCTCGCGATGACGATGCCAGGGCACTGGGGCGGGCCGCAGCTGCGACTGCGCGATGTGGGCGTCCGCGGGATCGCCGACGGCGTCGAACGTGAACTCGACAAGCTCGGTTGGGAAACCTGCCACATAGCCGGGAGCTCACTCGGCGGACAGATCGCGTTCGAACTCGAACGCCGCGGCCGGGCGCGATCCCTTGCCGCACTGAACCCCAGCGGAGGATGGAAGCGTTTCTCCTACAACGAGTTTCATCTCGGTCTGGTATTCGTCGCACAATTTCCGCTTGCCGCCGCTGCCCGCATGTTCGGTGATCGAGTAACTACTCGCGAGGTCTTTCAACGCCCGATCATCAGGAACTGCGTCAGCGACATGACGGCGGTCGACCCCGTTGACGCGGCGAACACGATCCGCGCAGTCGCCCACTGCCCCATCTACCTGCCGATGCAACTGGCGTATCTGCGCGATGGACCGCTCACCGACGACGACATCCGTCGTGTCACAGCGCCGACATCGTTGATCCTGTCCGAGTTCGACACCTTCCTCACCCGGAACAAGTCCATGCAGCGGCTGATCGATGAACTGCCCGACCACGTCGAGGAGGTCACCCTCCCGGGTGTCGGGCACATCCCGATGCTCGAGAACCCCGACATCGTCGCCGATGCCCTCCGCACCCACCTGATCAGGGCGGCTGATCAGCAGGCCCAGTGAGTGTCGGCGACCGACGGGAACTACCTCAGGCGGCGTTCACGATGGACATGGCGATGCCGTCGAGGATGTCGTGTTCGCTGACGACGAGTTCGGAGACTCCGGCGCGGCGGGCCAGTTCGTCGGCCAGGACCTCGGTGATGACCGCGCCGCCGCCGATGACGTCGACGCGGCCGGGGTGCATGGGGCCGAGGGCTGCGCGTTCGTCGTGGTTCATGGCGACGAGACGGTCGCAGACGTCGTGGACTTCGGCCAGGGTCAGGCGGGTGAGATGTACTCGCGCGGAGTCGTATTCGGGGAGGTCGAGGGCGACGGCGGTGATCGTGGTCATGGTGCCTGCCACGCCTACCCAGGTGTGGACCTTGTCGACGGGGACTTTCGCGAACGCTTCGTCGAGGCGTTCCTGGGCGAATTCCCTTGCGGCGGTGATCTGGTCGGGTGTCGGCGGGTTGCCGGGCAGACAGCGCTCGGTGATGCGGACGCAGCCGATGTCGGCGGAATAGGCTGCCTGGACACCGTTTTCGTCGCCGACCACCAGTTCGGTGGAGCCGCCGCCGAGGTCGACGACCACGAAAGGACCGGCGTCGGAGGCCAATTCGCCGACTGCACCGGCGAAGGACAGTCGTGCTTCTTCGTCACCGGAGATCACTTCCGCGACCGCGCCGGGCACCACGCGACCGAGCTCGGTGCGGGTCATCGAGAAGAAGTCGTCACGGTTGGCGGCATCGCGAGTCGCGGAAGTCGCGACCATGCGAACCCGCGAAACACCTTCCGCCACCATCACATCGACGTAATCAGCCAAGGCGAGGCGCGTGCGTTCGATCGCTTCGGGCGCGAGTCGACCGGTGGCGTCGACACCTTGGCCCAACCGCACGATCCGCATCTCCCGATGCACATCGGTGAGCCCACCATCGGCGGTGACTTCGGAGATCAGCAGTCGGATCGAGTTGGTTCCGCAGTCCACTGCGGCGATGCGCTCACTCATGGTGTCCTCCAGGTCTGGTGCGCCGGGCACTCCCGCGATTATGCCTGTTCGCCGGGTGCGGCGGGCCAGTCGGCGGGGATCGCGGTGCCGCGGAAGCCCGCGGCGGCGGCCAGGGCGACGGCTTCGTCACCGAAGGGGTTCAGGCCGGGGCCCTTGGCCAGGGAGTGCGCGATCAGTACGTGCAGGCATTTGACGCGGTCGGGCATGCCGCCACCGCTGAAATCGGTGTCCAGGGACTCGATTTCGTTGCGTTCGGCCAGGTAGCTCTCGTGGGCGCGACGGTAGGCGGCGGCCAGTTCCGGGTCGGCGGCCAGGCGTTCGGTCATGTCGCGCATGACACCGGCCGATTCCTGCCTGCTCGCCTCGGCGGTCAGGCGCGGGTCGGTGAGGTAGTACAGCGTCGGGAAGGGGGTGCCGTCGGGCAGGCGGGGCGCGGTTTTGACCACGGCGGGCAGGCCGTCGGGGGTGCGGTAGGCGACTTCGAGCACGCCGCGAGGTTCGCGGCCCAACTGCTTCGCGATGATCTCGAGGTCGCTGGCGTTCGGTGTCGTCACCGGGGTCCTTCCGGGGCTGGTTCGGAGATGCTGCGCCACAGGTCGGTGTACCAGGGGTCGGGCGCCGCGGTTCGGGTGCTCATCGGCGGCGGCGCTGGTGCTTCGATGCCGGGAATCTGCACGATGTAGGGGGTTTCGCCGGGCATCACCAGGCGCAGGCGGTCGCGCGCTTGGGAGCGGATGTAGGCCGGATCCTGTTGTTGCGCACGGCGCGCGCGCAGACCGTCGAGGTCCGCTTCGAGCGCCCGCCGCTGTTCGGCCAGTGCCACCGCTTCGGCACGTTGGCTGAAGTAGGTGCGGGTCGGCACGGCCAAAGTCAGTGCCAGACCGCACAATACGGCCGCCAGGATCACGGCTTTGCCGGTCGACAGCCCCAGGATGGTGTGTTCGCCGCGGTCGAGCTTGCCGGTGGGCTTGCGCTTGGCGGATTCGGGATGGCGGCGCGTGGGGCGTTTGGCCGCGGTGGGGCGGCCGGGCGCGTCCAGCTTGGGGCGGGTGCGCGACGTGCGCCTGTCACCACGTCCACCCGGACTGGTTCCACGCGCACGCCGCTCGGTCATTGCCTACCGCCCCTGTACAACTTTTTAGAATTCGCCGGTGAAACGCGGGAAGGCCACGTCACCGGCATAGCGTGCCGAGTCACCGAGGGCGTCCTCGATGCGCAGCAGCTGGTTGTACTTGGCGACCCGCTCCGAACGCGCGGGCGCGCCGGTCTTGATCTGGCCCGAACCGACGGCGACCGCGAGGTCGGCGATGGTGGTGTCCTCGGTCTCGCCCGAACGGTGCGACATCATGGTCTTGTACCCGTTGCGGTGCGCCAGCTCGACAGCGTCGAGGGTTTCGGTGAGCGTGCCGATCTGGTTGACCTTCACCAGCAGCGCGTTCGCGGCACCCTTGGCGATGCCCTCTTCGAGGCGCTCGGGGTTGGTGACGAACAGGTCGTCGCCGACCAGCTGCACCTTGTCACCGATGGCGTCGGTGAGGGCGACCCAGCCGTCCCAGTCGTCTTCCGACAGCGGGTCTTCGATGGAGACCAGCGGGTACTTGGTGAGCAGGTCCGCGTAGAAGTCGCCCATTTCGGCGGCGGTGCGGATCTTGCCCTCGAACTTGTAACCCTCGCCCTCGGTGTGGAATTCGGTCGCGGCCACGTCGAGAGCCAGCGCGATATCGGTGCCCAGCTTGTAGCCGGCGCGCTCGATGGCGACGCTGATCAGGTCGAGAGCTTCGATGGTGCCCGCGACGTCGGGGGCGAAGCCACCCTCGTCACCGAGACCGGTCGACAGGCCCTTTTCCTTCAGCACGGCCTTGAGCGTGTGGTACACCTCGGTGCCCCAGCGCAGCGCCTCGCGGAAGGTGGGCGCGCCGATCGGGGCGATCATGAATTCCTGCACGTCCACGCCGGTGTCGGCGTGTGCGCCACCGTTGAGGATGTTCATCATCGGCACCGGAAGCACGTGGGCGTTCGGGCCGCCGAGGTAGCGGAAGAGTTCGAGCCCGGAGGACTCGGCGGCACCGCGGGCCACGGCCAGCGACACGCCCAGCAGGGCGTTCGCGCCGAGGCGGGACTTGTCGGGGGTGCCGTCCAGATCCAGCAGGGCCTGGTCGACGGTGCGCTGCTCGACGGCGTCGAGGCCGATGATGGCGGGCGCGATCTCGTCGAGCACACCTTCGACGGCCTTTTGCACACCCTTGCCGCCGTAGCGGTCGCCGCCGTCACGCAGCTCGACGGCCTCGTGCTCGCCGGTGGACGCGCCGGACGGCACGTCTGCCCTGGTCAAGGTGCCGTCATCGAGGGCGATCTCGACCTCGACAGTGGGATTGCCGCGCGAATCCAGAATCTCGCGAGCTCCGACCTGTTCGATAATGGCCACGAAAACTGCTCCTTACGACGGAAGGCACGGTAGGTATCACGGGATGGGGCCGTGCGCTGCCGAGCCTATCGTCTCGGCGGGGTGCGCAGTAACCGGCACTCCGGGCCGGGGCGAACTACACGCGGCGGCCGATGCTGTAGATCGCGGCGCGATCGCGGACCACGCGCATGTATTTGTTGTCCTGGTTGTACGCGAACAGGGCTCGTTGCCAACCGTCTGCCGAGGTCAGGTCGCCGCCGCGGGTGCACAAGTAGCGGGCGGCGGTCAGTGCGGCGTCGTCGATGTTCTGCGGGTCGATCACGCCGTCGCCGTTGGCGTCCACGCCCCAGCGTTTCCAGGTTTCCGGAATGAACTGCAGCGGACCCACCGCGCGGTCGTAGGTGGTGTCGCCGTCGAGACGGCCGCCGTCGGTGTCGCGAATCTCGGCATTGTTGTTGGTGCCGTCCAGGGCGACGCCGATGATCGCCGGGCGCACCACCCCGTCACTGTCGATCCCGGCACCACGATGGGTGCCGTGCCCGCTTTCCACGCTGGCGATCCCGGCGAGGGTGGTCCAGGCGATCCCGCACTCGGGCTTCGACTTCGCCAGCACCGCGGCGGCGTACCCGTAGGCCTCGAGCGCTACAGGTTTGATGCCGACCGCACCGGATTGCTCGTCGGCCCAGCCACGTAACTGCTCCGACGCGCGGCCGGGCGCGTCGACATCGATGGTGGGCAGCGCGACTCCCGGCCCCGGCGGCATGTCGCCGGGAATCGACGCAAGCGAACTGCACCCCGACAGGAGTGCGGTGATCGCGACTGCGGCGAGCACGCCGATTTTTTGCACCGTCACCTGCTCAATCATCCAGATCCACGGCACTTTGTGCACGTCTCACAGCAGGTTCTCAGAGTCGTGGATAACTTCTTGCGCGGGTTCAGCCGAGTAGGTCCGCGGTGGCTTGGTGCGCGGGTGTGGTGAGAACTTGTGTCGGCGTTCCTGATTCGACGACTCGGCCGTGATCGAGGACGAGGAGGTCGGTGCAGTGGCCGCGGACCAGGGTCATGTCGTGGCTGATCAGGATGACGGCGGTGTTGCGGTCGGCGCGGACTCTGTCGAGCAGAGACATGATGGCGGTGGCGGTTTCGGTGTCGAGGGCGGTGGTGATTTCGTCGCAGATGAGCACGGCCGGGTTGGCGGCTAGGGCTCGGGCGAGGGCTACGCGTTGGCGTTGGCCGCCGGAGAGTTGGTGGGGGTGGCGGGTGGTGAGGTCGACGGGGAGGTCGACGGCGGTGAGTAGGGCGGTGATGTGGGCGGGGACTTCGTGTTTGGGGATTCTGGCGATTCTGCGGAGGGGGCGGGCCAGGGTTTGTTCGACGGTTCGGCGGGGGTTCAGTGCTGCGCGGGGGTTTTGGGTGACCAGTTGGATTCCGTTGGCGCCGGGCTTGATTCGGTCCTTGGCTATCTTTTTTCCGCACACTTCCAGCGAACCTGTTTCGGCGGGATGTAGGCCTGCGATCACTCGGGCGAGGGTGGTTTTTCCGGCGCCGGATGGGCCGACCACTGCTAGGGCAGCACCGGCTCGCAGGCTGAGATCGACTTCTTCGAGGACCGTGTGGCCGTGCGCTGTCGCGTTGATTCCCTTGGCGCGCAGGACAATATCGTCTACTGGGTTCCGCCTGGCAATCGGCGAATCGGCACCCGTCGACACGCGGCCTCTGCTCGGATCTGCAGTACCTGCCATCGCGTTTGCGGCCGCCACACGAACTCGAGGATGCCGCTTGCCTTGCCGATCAGCAGGCGCGTTGCTTCTACGGGACCTGCTCGGCGTGTGGCTGCTGTGCTGCGAATCAGTAACTCCGCCTGAATCATTCGCTGCCTGTTCGCTGGGTGGGCGGATTTCGATCACCGTGTCGGCGATGGTGTTGATCGCTTCGGTGTCGTGGCCGGAGAGCAGGACGGTGGTGGCGTGGTCGGTGGCGAGGGTGGAGATCAGGTGGGCGATGTCGGTGCGGAGGGTGCCGTGCAGGCCGGCGAGGGGTTCATCGAGGATGAGGAGTTCGGGGCGGCGCAGGATGGCTCGGGCCAGGGCGACTCGGCGTTGTTGGCCGCCGGACAGGCGGGCGCAGCGGCGACGGAGATGGGTGTGGTCGAGGCCTACCTGTTCGAGGACGGCTAGGCGGTCGGCTTCGGTGCTGGTGGGGGCGGCGTCGGCTAGGACGGCTCGGACGCGCAGGAGCGGGTTGAGTTCGGATCCTGGATCCTGGCCGACGTAGGCGATCTTTTCGCGGCGAAACTTGCGCAGGGCCCCGGCATCCAGCGCGAACACCTCATGCCCGGCGACCAGCACGGTTCCCGCTCCGCGAGCGCCAGTGGGTAGATGCCCGAGCAGCGCACGCATCGCCGTGGACTTGCCCACGCCCGATGCCCCTGTCAGCGCGGTCACCGTGCCCGCCTTCAACCGGAACGACAACGGCGCCAGCAGCACGGCCCCGCTGTCGGCGACAACAGTCAAGTCATCGACTACCGCGGACTCCCCCGAGTCCGCCACCGAAATCCGACCTGCGCTGCCGAAAGAGCTGGTCGTCGCGGGACGGGTCTTCGGCCCACTGGTGACCACCAGGTTCACCCCCACTGCCACGATCGCGATGGCGGCGCTGGGGGCGAGGACCGCCCACGGGTTGAGTAGGAGTCCGGAGGCGTTGTCGCGGACCATGATTGCCCAGTTGTCGGCGCCGAGGGCGGGGACGCCGAGGAAGGCGACGGTGCTGACCAGGTAGATGGCTACTACGAAACGCAAGCCCAGTTGGGTGGTGAAGACGGCGCGCAGATTGGGCAGGATTTCGCGGAAGACCAGGTGGGGCAGGGATTCTCCGCTGGCGATCGCGGCTTCGACGTAGCCGGTGGTGGCGATGGTCGCGGCGGAGGCGGCGAAGAGTCTGGCGCAGTAGGGAACTCCGAACAGCAGGGAAACGGCGATCAGCGCGATGACGCCGCCACCGGGCCAGGCGGTGAGTACCAGCAGGATGCCGAGGACGGCGGGGAGCAGGATCACCAGGTCGCCGCACAATTCGATGATCTTGCCCGCGCGGGGACGTACGGCGGCGACGGCGCCGAGGATGGCCGACAGGACCGTCACCGCGATCGCGATCACCGCGGAAACGGCCAGAAGTTGGGTGCCGCCGGTGAGTAGGTGGCTGAGGACGTCGCGGCCGAGCCGGTCGGTTCCCAGCGGGGCCGTTGCATCGGGTTGCGCGAACGGCATTCCGACGGCTTGCTCCGCTGGATGCGGCGCGAGAAGCGGTCCCACCACCGCGAGCAGCACCACAAGGCCCACACCGACGGCCACCGAGCACCGCCAGAGCGCGGTCCCCCATCTGGACGATTGATCACCAGGCTTTCCGGTAAACATCGGCCGAGTAGAAAAATCCACCAGAGCCTGGTGATCTTGATCCGTGGGGAGATGATCCTGTCGCATTACTCGACCTCCCACTCGGAACCTCGTATTTCGGGCATGTTCATCGCGAGCTCCGGGAGGCCCACGCGCGCACGATGTCGGCGGCGGCCAGCAGCACCATGATCACGATCGCGGTCAGGGCGACCACCGCGGCGACTGTGGTGGCGTCGCGGTCGGCGACGGATCCGGCGAGTACGGCGCCGATGCCGGGGTAGTTGAACAGGGTCTCGACCACCAGGGCTCCGCCGAAGAGCATTCCGACGGAGGTGGCGTAACCGGCGACGATGGTCGGCGCGGCGAACGGCAGCATGTGCCGCAGCAGAATGGTGCGGGCCGGGAGACCGTCCAGCACAGCACTTTCCACGTGCGGTGCCGCGGCGACATCAAGCAGCGCCGAACGCACGACGCGCGCGTTCCAGCCGATCTGCGGAATCGCCAATGCCAGCACTGGCAGCACCAGCATTTCCGGTCCTAGCGGGAACCCGGAGCGACCGGTGATAGTGACGGCGGGCAGCCAACCGGTGGCCAGCGAGAACACCAGGATCAACAACGTGCCGCAGACGAATTCGGGCACCGCGACGGCAATAGTGCTGACCGGCTGCAAGATTCGCGAAACCACAGCCGTCGGACGCATCGCCCACCAGCAGCCCAGGCCCAGCGACAACACGATGGTCAACAGCAACGCGATCCCGCCCAGCAGCAGGGTTTGCGGGAACTTGTCGGCCAGCAACGCGCCGATCGAATTCCCGCGCGCCGTGTGCCCGAAGTCGCCGGTGAACACCCCGGAGATCCAGTCCAGGAACTGCACCGGCAGTGCGCGATCCAGCCCGAGCTCGCGTTCCTTCGCCGCGAGCTCGGCCGCCCCCGCCTCCCTGCCCAGCGCCGATCGCGCGGCGTTGCCCGGCAGCAGATCCACCGCGACGAACACGATCGCCAGCAAGGTCACCAGCAGCGCCAGGCGCCGGAACATCGGCAGGGCAAAGGTTTTCATCACGCCAACCAGGCACGTTCCAGCTGGACCCGCGCGAAGCCGCCGAGTGTGGGCAGGTCGCGCACCGTCGCCACGGCGATGTCGACACCGTCGGCCATGCCCCACACCAGGTAGCCGCCGCGCTCGAATTCGATGCGTTGCAGTTCTCGTACGGCGCGGGCGTATTCGTCGCCGGAGGTGGCAAGGGCTTTGGCGTCGGTGGCGTCGAATTCGGTGTCGCGGAAGGCGGTTTCGTTGCGGTTGGAGGCCGAGGTCATCAGCTTGTCGGCCAGGAACAGCACCGAATCGTTGGTGCCCCACGACACCGTGTACAGCGGGGCGTTGAGCCAGGTCTGGTCGTAGAACGCGGCCGATTCCACCACCTGCACGTCCAGGCGCACGCCGATCTCGGCCAGCTGCGCGGCGATCACCTTCGCGGATTCGACCTCGCCGGGCACTTCGGCCTTGGTGACGAACGGGTAGCTGCGGGCGGTGTCGAAATTCGCTTCGCGGAGAAGGGTTTTCGCGCGGTCGATGTCGCGGTCGCGGCGCAGGGACTTGTCGTACAGCGGGTCGGCGGTGCCGAGGACGTCGGCGGCGACGGTGCCGTAACCGGAGTGCACCTGGTTGACCAGGGCGGTGCGGTCCACACCCAGGCGCAGGGCGGTGCGCACCCTGGCGTCGGCGAACGGGCCGTCGGCCGCGCGCATGGCCACGCCGAGCATGGTGTCGTTCGCGCGCCGGATGACCTGCAGGTCACCACGTCCGGCGGCGGTGCGGCCGGCGATCGCGCCCACGTTGGAGGCGAGGTCGATCTGGCCGCCCAGCGCCGCGTTGCCCAGGGCGGTGACGCTGTCGAACATGGTCACTTCGATGGCGTCGAGTAGCGGTGGCGTGCCGTGCCAGCGGTCGTTGCGCACCAGGCGGGCGTTGCCGTTCTGGTAGGACTCGAGCCGGAACGGGCCGGTGCCGATCGCGGCGGCGAAGTCGGTGGTGTCTTTCGGGACGGTGAACGTCATCAACCGAAGCAGCAGTGGCAGTTGGGTATTGGGTTCGGGCACGGTGAACACCACGCGCTGGGGGCCGTCGGCGACGATGTCGTTTTCAGCCACCGGCATCTTCGACGCGCCGCCCACCGAGCGCAGTCGGCGCATCGACCACACCACGTCGTCGGCGGTCACCGGGGTGCCGTTGTGGAAGGTGGCGCCGTCGGCGATGGTGAAGGTCCAGCGACGGTTGTCGGCGCCGGCTTCCCAGCGTGAGGCCAGGCGCGGGGCGACGTTCGGGTCGCCGCCGGGGACGGTGAGCGCGTCGTAGACCAGCGAGGCGATGAGAAAGTCGCTGTCGTTGCTGAGGTTCGCGTGCGGATCGCGTTCGCTGCGGGAGGCGGTGCCCAGCGCTCCGACGCGCAGGGTGCCGCCGCGCTGTGCGGTGCCGGCTCGATCGTCGCTGGTGCATGCGGCCGCCAGTAGCAGCGCGGTGACGCCGACTCCGGACCGAAACAGCTGCCTGCGCGTGAAACTCATCGTGTTCCTCCTCGAACCGCGCACCGAGATCCCTTTCCCGACGCGGCGAACTCAGGCGAGGCTAGCCTAATACCGCGGCGCGTGGGGACCTTCCCGCCGACTGTCACCGAACCGCAGCGCGACGCGGACACCCCGCTCGACCGCCACATCGGCGAGGCGGGTAGAAAACTACGTTATATAGATCGGCTATTTTCTGGCCGACACGTTAGGTAAGTCTTGCCTAATTCAATTCCAGGCACTACCTTCGCTCATCGAGCCCGATGATCACCCATGATCGACCGATGCGCAGAAGGGAAGCCGGTGAAAAGCGTTCTCTCCGAACGTATTACGTCTCACCAGCCCGATATCGAAACCCGCGAGCTCGACCACGACGCCGCCACGGCGCTTCGCACGCTCGCCGCCGACATTCGCCACCGATTAGGTGACGCGGCACACACCGACACCTTGCACGATCCCGCATTGCTCGCCCAGATCGCCGATCGCGTGGGCGAATTGCCCGACAGCGTCCGGCGCGCCGTCGCACCGCCTGCCACCGCGTCGGGTGCGGCCGTGGTGCGCGGGCTGCGGGTCGACGCCGATTTCGGTGCGACCCCGGCGGATTGGCAGGACGCGGCGCGTCACACGCATCCCGGATCGTTCGAACTCGACATCGCGATGCTGCTGCTCGCGCGGTGTGCGGGCGAACCGTTCGGTTGGCAGGGGCAGCAGAACGGCCGACTGGTCAACAACATCGTGCCCGCGGCGGGCCACGAACACGAGCAGTCCGGCGCGAGCAGCGCCACCTTACTCAGTCCGCACACCGAGGACGCCTTCCACGCCGACCGCGCGAATCTGCTGATGCTGATCTGCCTGCGTAACCCCGACCGGGTGGCCACCACGGTGTCCTCGGTGCGACAGGTTCGCCTGTCCGACGAGGATCTGCGCACACTGACCACGCCGACGTTGCCGATCCTGCCGGACGTGTCCTACGGGACCGGTTTCACCCAGCACGCTCCGCTGCCGACGCTGTGGTTCGACGAGAACGATTGCGCCACAACCCGCTACGACCCCGCCTACACCCCACTCGACGACGCCGACGCGACCTTCCGGATCGCCTACGCCCGACTCACCGCCGAACTCGCCAGGGTCTGCCACGCCCCGGCGCTGGCCCCCGGCGAGATCCTGCTGGTGGACAACGACGTCGCCGTGCACGGGCGCGTGCCGTTCCGCGCACGCTACGACGGGACCGACCGCTGGCTCAAACGCGTGAACATCAGGCTGCCCGAACGACGTCGGCGCGCGCAGGAAGCGGCCGAGAATGGGTATGGGCAACGGGTGGTCGCGCCGTTCCGGGCGACCGCTGATCGGACAGCAGAGCGGGGCAGGGCAGATGAACGAGGATCCGTTGAACAACCGTGACCGCAGCACCCCGTTGCGGGTGCTCTCGCGCAGCGACCTGGCCGACGTGCCGATCAGTCCGGCCGACGTCGTACGCGCCGTCGAGGAGGCCTATCTCGCCTTCGCGGCAGGCGAATCCGACAATCCGCGCAAGCTCAGCGTCGCCGATCCCGGCGGGTCGTCGGTGTCGTACGCGATGTTGGGTCGCGACGGGCGGCGGCGGGTGGTGGCCATGAAGACCTCCTACAAGTTCGATCCCGGGCACGACCGCAGCACCAAGCGGTACTACACGACCATCACGCTCTACGACGACACCACCGGGGCGCCGATCGCGCTGATGGATTGCTCGCGGGTGGGTGCGTTGCGTACGCCCGCGGTGTCGGCGCTGCTGGTGCGGGAGACCGCGCGGCGTGGGTCGGAGAGCGTGTTGCTGATCGGGACCGGGACGCAGGGGCGTAATGCGTTGCCGCACTTGCTTGCCGCCAATCCTGGGTTGCGCAAGCTGATGGTGTTCGGCACGCATCCCGAAGGGCTGGCCGCGGTGCATTCGCAGCTGGCTGACGCGGTTCCGCACGCGCTGCTCGAAGTGGTCGACGACCCGTACGCCGCCGCGGCCACCGCCGATGTGGTGCTTGCTACCGCCGGACCCGGTACCGAGGTGGCGCTCGAATCTTCGCATCTGGCACCGGGTTCGACCGTGGTGCTGGTCGGTTACGGGTTGGCGCCGTCGACGCTGGTGGATGCCGATCGAGTGGTGGCGACCAGTGCGGCGCAGATGGCGTTGACGGGTACCGACATGGTCGGGCCCGATGGGACTCTGCGCGCGGTGGATGCCGAACTGCCGCAGGTACTTACGCGTAGCGCTGTTGCGCGGCGGACCGAGGACGAGAAGATCTTCGTCTACAACAGTGGGCTGGTGCTGACCGATATCGCGGTCGCACATGCGTTGGCTGCCAGGGCAATTGCCGAAGGGCGTGGCACGGAGGTGCCGTTGTGGGACTGACGGACGTGCCGATTGGGAAAGATAGCGCGTCGCCACCCGATATGAGCCTGTCGGCGCGAGTGCCCGCTACCGCTGGACGGCCCGGGAGCGTGGCGGAGCACTGTGCTCCGCCGATGCCCGCTTACGTCGACCCGATCGAGCGGCGGTTGCTTGCTGATCCCGTGCTGCTCGGCGATATCGCCGAGGCGGTCGGTGGGCCGTTTCATGTGCTGTTTCCCGAGCGGGTTTCCTTGAATATAAAGACTTTTCAGCAGGCGTTCACTGCTGCGGGTGTCGATGGGTTCGTGTACTTCGGGAAGAAGGCGAACAAGGCGGCCTGTGTGGCTCGGGCGTGTGCGGAGAGCGGTGCGGGGGTCGATGTCGCCAGTACCGGCGAGTTGGTCGCGGCACTGTCTCAGGGTGTGCGCGGCCAGGATTTGATGGTCACCGGGCCTGCGAAATCGGACGAACTGCTGTGGTTGGCGGCTCGGCATCGGGCGTTGATCGCGATCGACGCGCTCGACGAGCTGAGGCGACTCGGCGAACTGGAGTTGCCGGTGCGAGTGCTGCTGCGGGTGTTGCCCGAGGGTTCGAACAGTCGGTTCGGACTCGATCCGATGGAACTCGAGCAGGCGATTCAAGCCATCAGTGGTTCGATCACGTTGTCCGGCTTCAGCTTTCATCTGTCGGGTTATGACGTGGTAGCTCGCTCCGAGCTCGCAGCCGCACTGGTCGGGCATTGCCTCCGCGCACGGGCCAACGGCCATCCGGCAGACACGATCTCGATCGGCGGCGGCTTCGGCGTCGACTATCTCGATGCTCAGTCCTGGGCAACGTTCCAGAACACGCTCAGCGACAACTGGTTTCATACGAACCCGGCCACCGACTACTACCCGTACCACTTCCCGGTTCCCGGCGCGGCGATGCTCAGAGCCATCCTCGACCACCAAAACCTGGCCGAACTGCTGCGCGACAACGGAATACGTCTAGCCATCGAACCGGGACGTGCCCTACTCGACCGCGCCGGCAGCTCAGTCTTTCGCATACAAGGCGTGAAAACCCGGACAGTACAAGGCAACCCGTACGACATTCTCACCGTCGACGGCACCAGCCTCAGCCTGTCCGAACAGTGGTTCGACAGCGAATACCTCCCCGACCCCGTCCTGTGGCCCACCCGCCCAGGTCGGCTCACCCCCACCTGCGTCGGCGCCACCACCTGCCTGGAGTCCGACCTGCTCAGCCGACGGCGTATCCCGCTGCCTCGCCGCGCACACCTGCGCGACCTGCTCGTCTACCCGAACACCGCCGGGTACCAGATGGATTCCAACGAGTCCACGTTCCACGAACTCCCCCTGCCCCCGAAAGTCGTCCTGCACGCCGCGGCGGACCGCCTGCGCTGGACCTTGGACGCCACTTCCCGCTGATCCCGATGGAGGAAAACCCCATGGCTGTCGTCACGCGCGTGACGGATCTGATCGGCCGCACTCCCCTGTTCGAACTCGCCGTCACCGACACCGGCACGCGGCTGCTGCTCAAGCTCGAACAGTTCAATCCCACCGGCGCCGCCAAGATCAGAATGGCCCGGTCGATGGTGCTCGACGCCGAGCGGCGAGGGTTGCTGGGCGATGGCGGGCATATCATCGAGTCGACGTCCGGGAACACCGGACTCGGCTTGGCGGTGGTCGCGGCCGAACGTGGCTACCGATTCACCGCCGTGGTCGACAACCACGCCTGTAAGGACAAGTTGCGCGCGATGGCAGCCATGGGCACCGACCTGGTGTTCGTCGCCGAACACGGCAGCGACGAACTGGCCACCTCGGCACGCGAGGACCTCGCCGAGGCGATGGCGGCCGCCCGCGACGACGCGTACTTCACCGAACAGCACAACAACGACGCCAACGCGGTGGGGTATTACGCCGTGGCCGAGGAATTGCTGGCCGACGTCGAACGGGTCGACATTTTGTTGTCCGCGGTCGGCACCGGCGGTTCGCTGTTCGGCACCGCCACCCGCTTGCGTGAACTGGGGCTGCCTGCTCGGGTGATCGGTGTCGAGCCGGTCGGGTCGATCGCTTTCGGGGGCGAGGGTGGGCCGTATTGGCAGTCGGGCACGGGCACGCCGCCCGGCGCGACCATCGGCACCGCCGTGGACTACTCGCTGCTCGACGAGGGTGTGAAGGTCAGCGATGTCGACGCCTTCGCGACCGCGCGGGCCGTGGCCAGGACACACGGGCTGTTGATCGGCGGGTCGGCGGGCGGTTCGGTGCACAATGCCTTGGCGCGGCTAGAAGAGTTCCCGGCCGGGTCGACCGTGGTGACGATCGTGTGTGACGGTGGCGAGAAGTACCTCGATACCGTGTTCGACGATGAGTGGATGCGTGCGCGCGATCTGCTCGACGCCGACGCCGAGGCCGCGGTGACCACGCTGCTGCGCCGGTATTCGCCGGTGCGCCACGATGAACTGATGGAGGTCTGAGTGAGCGCGATCGCGCGCTACCCGAACGGCCGGCCCGGAGCGGCCAGGTGACCGCACACGCGCTGCACCGAACCGCACCGACGACACGAACTGCGCCAGTCGGAGCGAACCGGTGACCGTCGCACGCAGTGACGGCGGGGCGCTGGCGAAGCTGGCTACGCCGATCGCGCTCACCCAGTTGGCGCAGATCGCGGTCTCCACGACCAACCTCGCGCTGATGGGCACGCTCGGGGTGCGCGAGGTGGCTGCGGGTGGGTTGGCGCTGGTGCTGTTCAACCAGATCCGGACCATGTGCGTCGGGCTGATCACCGGGACCGGGAATCAGATCGCGGGGGCGCTCGGCGCGGCGGGCAAGCGTGGCGACTGCGCCGACGACGAAGTGCGGGCGGTGGTGCGGGCCGCGTTCGTCATCGCGACCATCGCCGGGTTGCTCGGCGGGGCGCTGTTGATCGGGTTGGGCTGGGTGTTGCCGTGGCTGGGTCAGGACGCGGCGGTGCTCGAACTGGCCCGGCCGATGATGATCGCGCTCGCGCCCGGACTGCTGCCGTGTCTGTGGTTCCAGGTGTTGCGGCAGTACACCGTCGGGATGCAGCGTCCGCAGGCGTTACTGCTGGTCACGCTCGGTTCGGTGGCGTTGAACCTGGTGCTCGCGCTGGCGTTCATCCACGGCTGGGTGGGCATTCCGGCGATGGGTCTGACGGGTGTGGGTATCGCGACTTCGCTGGTTTTCCTGATCACCTTCGGGGTGTTCTGGGCGATGGTGCGCCACGACGAACACCTCGGTCGAACCCTGCCGTCGACGCCGTGGCCGGTGCGCTGGGCGACCGTGCGCGAAGAACTGCGCCTGGGCACGCCGATCGCGCTCACCTACGGGTCGGAAGCGGGCATGTTCTCGGTGCTCGCGCTGGTGATGGGCAGTTTCGGGCCCGCCGCCCTAGCCGCGCACAGTGTGGTCTACCAAATCATCTACATCGTGTTCCAGATGGCGATCGGCCTCTCACACGGTGCGTCGATCCTGGTCAGCCATGCGGTGGCGCGTGACGAATTCAGCCATGCGCGAGCGTTGGCCTGGTTGGCGTTGCGGATGGCCGCGGTGATCGCGATCCTTACCGGTGTCGTCTACGTACTCGCGCCCGACATCGTGCTGGCACCTTTCCTCGACCCCACCGACACCGACACGGTCGCCATCGCACACACCCTGCTGCTCATCGGCATCGTGCTGCAGTTCTTCGACGCCGCCCAGAACATCGGCACCGGGCTGTTGCGCGGGTTGAAGGAGACTTCCGCAGGCTTCCGGCTGTCGCTGGTCGGCTACTGGGGCGTCGGCCTACCGGCGGCTCTGCTGCTCGCGTTCCCGCTGCATCTGGGCGCGGCAGGCGTGTGGTGGGGACTGACGGCAGGCCTGGCGACCACGGCCGCGCTCATGCTGCGCAAGTACTTCGCGCTGCTCGATCAGGCCGGCGTCGCGAGTCCGAGGCGTGTGCCCGTCACACAGACAAGCTGACAACGTCGATCACTTCCCGCTCAGGTGAGTGGGGCATTTCGCCACCAGGTATTCATCGCGTCTATGTCAAGGTTCGGCGTACCAGGACGAGTACCGGACCGCGGCATCGTATACACGATCATGTTGGCTCGAGTGGCATCGCCGGGAAAGGTCGTGATCAGCTTCTGATGCTGGAATCCGCTCGATTCCAGCACCGATAACCGATAGTTCGTGACCGGCACGCCTTGATGTGATTCTGCTGTGCGGGTGTTGACGGGGAGTCCGTTCACCACAGCCTGTACCTCCGCCGGTGATCGGTAGGCAACGATCACGAAGGCTCGTTGACCGTCCCCGCCCCCGAGACAGGTGTATTCCCCAAGCCAATCGCCGAAACCAACGTCATACAGGTCGAGCGCAGTCGGATACTCCGACTTTCCCAACCACGAACACTCGGTATCGAGATACCCCTTCTTCGAAGTCGCCGTCGGGGGCAACATCCGCGGGAAAGTCGAGCGGAGCAGTTCGGCCGTTCGGGTCGCCTCCGCAAGGGCGGCCGCGTTCACCGTCCTGGTGACGACCCAACTCGGCCGTGGCACGTTTGTCGTCGGGGCCTCGACCGCCGACGAGTCGTCGACCACCACTGAGACAAGCGCAAGCCCAGTCCCCACCCCGACTGCGATCACGGACGCGACAAAGAGAGCGACCTGCCACCGACGAGGATGCACAGCCCGTCGAGGTCCGCGCGACTTGCGCGCTACCGGCTGCGCAGGTTCCGGATCGGTCACCACCACCGCTGCCGATGACTTACCGGCCTCCGCCGATTCTCGGTCCACAGGCATCGGATTCGGCACCGAATCCGACACGGGCACTTGCAAACTCGAAGCAGCCGCCGCAGCGAATTCCACGCAGGTAGGAAAACGATGCCGCGGTTGCTTCGAGAGCGCACGCCGGACGACATCGTCGAGCGCACGCGGCAGGTCTGCCCGATAGTCGCTCACTGCCGGCGGATCCAGATGGAGGTGGCCGGTGATCGTCGCCACCGGATCGTCGGCCTCGAACGGCGCACGTCCTGTCAACAGCCGAAACAGCGTGCACGCCAAGGAGTATTGATCGGCGGCACGGTCGAGCGGGATGCCCGCGAGTTGTTCGGGCGAGGCGTAGGACAGGGTGGCGTTGACAGTGCCCGTCGCAGTCAGATGGGTCGCGGTGCCGTGCAGACGCGCGATGCCGAAATCGGAGAGCACCGCGCGCTCGACCGTGCCATCGAACGTGGTCAGCAAGATATTGGCAGGCTTGATATCGCGATGGAGCACATTCATCTCGTGGGCATAGTCGAGGGCGGACGCGATATCGACAATGATGCGAACTGCCCGCCGTGGGTCGAATTCGTGCGACAGAATCCTGCTCGCGTCGGTTCCTTCGACGTAGCGCATGCTGATCCACGGCTGGTCGTTCACCGAACCACGATCGAACACGGTGACAATGCCCGGGTGCTCGAGCAACGCGATCAGATCGGCTTCGCGTTCGAATCGAGCGAGCGTCTCCGCATCAGCGACCAGTTCCCGAGCGAGCAACTTCAGCGCGACGTTGCGCGGAAGTCGTGGATGCCGCGCGAGGTAGACCGTGCCCATACCGCCACGACCGAGTTGTCGAAGGATTGTGTACCCGGCGAAAACGCTGCCTGGCGCCAGCACGGTTCCTCCTCCACAAGGAAAACCGGGCCCACCGCCTTGCGCAATGAACCCGGTCGTACAGTACCTGCTACAGATTCACACCGTAATCGCGAGCGATGCCTGCCAGACCCGAGGCGTAGCCCTGGCCGACGGCGCGGAACTTCCACTCGTTGTTGTGGCGGTACAGCTCGCCGAAGACCATCGCGGTCTCGGTGGAGGCATCCTCGGACAGGTCGTAGCGGGCCAGTTCCACGCCGGTGTTTCCGTCGGTGACGCGGATGTAGGCGTTGCGGATCTGGCCGAAGGACTGGCCGCGGGCCTGGGCGTCGTGGATCGAGACCGGGAAGAAGATGTTGGTGATGGTCGGCGGCGTGGCGGCCAGGTCGACGTTGATCACCTCGTCGTCGCCGTCGCCCTCGCCGGTGAGGTTGTCACCGGTGTGCTCGATGGTGCCCTCGGGCGAGCGCAGGTTGTTGTAGAAGATGAAGTGCTGATCCGACAGCACCTTCAGGTTGGTGCCGGTGGCCAGCGCGCTGGCGTCCAGGTCGTGGTCGGCACCGGTGGTGGTGCGCACGTCCCAGCCCAAGCCGACCGCGACCTTGGTGAGGTTGTCGGTCTGCTTCGACAGCGAGACGTTGCCGCCCTTGGCGAGTGTGACGCTCATGGAGAACCCTTCTGTCCAGATGGTATGCCGTAGAAGAACTTACGCTGCCGGTCCGTTGTCGGCCCAGGTTCGCAGGGTCTCGACGCGACCCTCGAGCGCCCGCAATTCGGTGTCGTCGAGAACGGTGCGCTGGATGCCGCGATCCACGGCGAACGCGGACTGGCGATGGTCGTCGATCACGTCCACGTCCAGCTGCACCGCGGTGTAGTCCTGCGCGTCCGGCATCTGCTCGGCGAGCACCGTCGCCCGGCCCCGCGCACACAACGCCACATTGCCGCCGCCCAGAATCAGCAACGCCACCTCCGGCCGCGCCCGCAACCGCGCCAACGACCCGCGATCGGACTTCAAGCTGATGAGAATCCGCCGATCCCCCGCGCGCACCGGCCACGACACGGGAATCGCGTGCGGCGCCGGGTCGGTGGTGACCAGCACCGCGATGGTTTCCTGCGGCCACACCGGCAGCACCTCGAGCTCGGGATGATCGGTCATCACGTCCTGCTTCGCCGGATCTACCTCTGTACCCATCAATGCCACCTCGACACTCGCCGGACCCCTGCTCCCCGCCGCGAACGACGAGCTGCTTCGAGTCTAAAGCGGTGTGGCCCTTGCCCGCTGGCGCGCGCGGGATTGTCCACAAGATCTCAGCAAGGTCTCAGATCCAGCGAGGACGCCTTGACCGGCGGAGTATCGTTAGCTCATCGGTAACTGACCGTTTGTCGACGACGACAGGGTGAGTCATGAACGTCAGGAAATCGCTGTGCGCAGGGGCGGCGGGCCTGCTCGGGGTCGCTGCTTTCGTTCCCGCTGTGGCCCAGGCCGACCATGGTGGCCCGGATAACGGGTGCGTGCCCTATCACTCGGATCCGAACGACGGCACGCGGCCGTGTGTGATGTCGCGGTTCACGATCGGGCCGACCGCCACCATCGGCGACGACATCTGCGTCGGGCCGGTCACCGCGGGCGGCACGGCCTACGACGGTCCGCTCGTCGGAAACCCGTACGTCCCGAACACTCCGGTCGGTGCCGAACACGTCGTCTCACTGCACCTCACCGCCGGCTTCTGGCTGCTTCCGTCGGTCCCGGTGGGAGCGTGCAATCTGACTGCCACCGTGCATTGGCGCAACCTCGACACAGGTGCGGCGGGCGCGGAAACCCGGTCGGTGGAGCCGTACCTGTGCATCAACGTCTACTGCGAGCCTGAGCTGCTCGACCGCGCATCGCCCACGGTCGATCTCGCCACCGGTCGCGGCCGCGTACACATCGACCTCACGACCAACCACCCCAGCGTTCCTGCCGGTGCAGACATCTTCGTGCCGTGAGCGCTCAGCGTGGCCAGTAGGTGCGCCAGTCGTCGGCGGTGAGAGCTGTGCGAGTGCCCCGGTCGGCTTCGGCGGCGTCCTCGGCCGAGCGAATGGCGTCGGCGAAGGCCAGGGCTGCCTTGCGGAGGCGTTCCTCAGCGGAATCCGGGCCGCCCAACTCGACTACGCGCAGGGTCTGCGGGATCAAGTCGTCGGGCAGGCCCGCTGCGGCGCTGCGGGTTCGGATCTTTTCGGCGAGGGCCAGGGCGGGTTGGGCCATGGCTATGCCGTCCAGGCAGGAGCGGCGGGCCTTCTCCGCGGATTTGCGTTCCTCCCAGGCCTTTTCCTGCGCGGCGATCTTGTCGGCCACCGACGTGCCCTGGGAGAAGTCCGCGTCGGTGAGGTAGGGGCTGCGGTGGACCAGTTTGTCGACCAGGGCTGCGGCTACGTCGTCGACGGTGAATTCGCCTGCGTCCTGGGCTATTCGGGAGTGGAACAGCACCTGTAGCAGTAGGTCGCCGAGTTCTTCCTTGATGGTTTCGGCGTCGCCTGCCCCGATGGCGTCGAGGAGTTCGTAGGTTTCCTCGAGCAGGTAGGGGCGCAGCGAGTCGTGGGTTTGGGTGCGTTCCCAGCCGCCGAAGTTCCAGAGGCGGTCCATGACCTCGACGGCGTCGGCCAGGCCTGCTGCCACTACTGCCGTGTCGGCTTGTTCCTGCGAAACGTCGGGGCTCATCGCTGCGAAGCTTCCGTCGGGACCGAAAGATCCACCATCCCTTGGGGTTTGCCATCCATCACCAGCAGGAAGTCGGCGACGAACTGCAGCACGGCCACGTCGCGCACCCGGTCGGCACCGACACTGTCGGTCACGCGCGGCAGCGGCAGCTGGATGAGGCCGCTGGCGGGACGGTAGGTGGCGGCGGGATACAGGCGCTTGAGCCGAAGTTGTTTGGAATCGGGCAGATCCAGCGGGCCGATCTTCAACGACGGGCCGGTGACCACGATCTCGGACACGTTGTACTCGCGCGCGAGCAGGCGCAGCTTGGCCACCGCTACCAGACGGCCGACCTCCACCGGCAGTGCGCCGTAGCGGTCGACGAGCTCCTCGATCACCGCCGACAGGGCCGTATCGTCCTGTGCGGACGCGAGTTTGCGGTAGGCCTCGAGGCGCAGGCGGTCGCTGGCGATGTAGTCGGGCGGGATGTGCGCGTCGACGGGCAGGTCGATGCGCACCTCCTTGTTCTCCTCGGTGGTGATCGGCTTGCCATCGGCCGCGGCCCGATACGCCTCCACGGCCTCGCCGACCAGTCGCACATACAGATCGAAACCGACACCGGCGACGTGACCGGACTGCTCGGCGCCGAGAACATTGCCCGCGCCACGGATTTCGAGATCCTTCATGGCCACGGCCATGCCCGCGCCGAGGTCGGAGTTCTGCGCGATGGTGGCCAGACGGTCGTAGGCGGTCTCGGTGAGCGGCTTCTCCGGCGGGTACAGGAAGTAGGCGTACCCGCGCTCCCGCGAACGCCCGACGCGACCACGCAACTGGTGCAACTGCGAAAGGCCAAGGGAGTCAGCGCGTTCCACGATCAGGGTGTTGGCGTTGGAGATGTCGAGGCCGGTCTCGATGATCGTGGTGCAGACCAGCACGTCGTATTCGCGCTCCCAGAACCCCTGTACGGTCTTCTCGAGCTGGTCCTCGTTCATCTGACCGTGCGCCACCACCACACGCGCCTCGGGCACAAGATCGCGAATCTTCTTGGCGGCCTTGTCGATCGAGGACACCCGGTTGTGCACGTAGAACACCTGACCGTCGCGCATCAGCTCACGGCGGATGGCGGCGGTGACCTGCTTGTCGTTGTACGCGCCCACATAGGTGAGCACCGGGTGCCGTTCCTCGGGCGGGGTGAGGATGGTCGACATCTCGCGGATGCCGGCCAGGCTCATCTCCAGGGTGCGCGGGATCGGCGTGGCGGACATGGTGAGCACGTCGACGTGGGTGCGCAGCGCCTTGATGTGTTCCTTGTGCTCCACACCGAAACGCTGTTCCTCGTCGACGATCACCAGGCCCAGGTCCTTCCAGCGCACGCCCGTCTGCAACAGCCGGTGCGTGCCGACCACGATGTCGACCGAGCCGTCGGCCAGGCCGGCCAGGATCTCCTTGGAATCCTTGGCATCGGTGAACCGCGACAGCCCACGCACGGTCACCGGGAAGCCCGCGACACGTTCGGTGAAGGTCTGCAGATGCTGCTGAGCGAGCAGGGTGGTGGGCACGAGGACAGCGACCTGCTTGCCGTCCTGCACCGCCTTGAACGCCGCGCGCACCGCGATCTCGGTCTTGCCGTAACCCACGTCGCCGCAGACCACCCGGTCCATCGGGACCGGCTTCTCCATATCGGACTTCACGTCGGTGATGGCGGTCATCTGGTCGACGGTCTCGGTGAACGCGAACGCGTCCTCCATCTCCAACTGCCACGGCGAGTCAGGGGCGAAGGCGTGACCGGGCGCGGCCTGACGAGCCGCGTACAGCTGCACCAGTTCGCCGGCGATCTCACGAACCGCCTTGCGCGCCTTGCGTTTCGTGTTCGCCCAGTCCGACCCACCGAGCTTGGACAGGCTGGGTAGTTCGCCACCGACGTAGCGGGACAGCTGATCCAGCGATTCCATCGGCACGAACAACCGGTCGCCGGGCTGACCGCGCTTGCCGGGAGCGTATTCGATGACCAGGTATTCGCGGCGCGCACCGCCGATGGTGCGTTCGATCATCTCCACGAACCGGCCGATGCCGTGCTGGTCGTGCACCACCATGTCGCCGGAGGTCAATGCGAGCGGGTCGACCTGGTTGCGGCGCTTGGCGGGCAGTCGCTTGCCCTCCGACGGCGCGGTGACCCGGTTGCCGGTGAGGTCGGATTCGGCGACCACCACCAGACCGGCGTCATCGAAGATCAGACCGTCGTGCAGCGAACCACACAGCACCCCAACGACTCCGGGCTCCGGGACGCCGCCGGAAGGCAGCAGTGCGGCGGGCACTTCGGCTTCGCCCAACCGTTCCATCACGCGTTGCGCGGTGCCGTGGCCGGTCACCACGACCACCGCGCGACCACCGGTGGCCACGTGCGCGCGCAGCGACGCGAAGATCGTGGCGACCAGTTCCTCGGACCCGCGCGCGGTGGGCCCCGCCTGCACCGGCAGGGTCACCTCGATCGGATCGCCGGAACTGAGCGGGCTGATCGTCCACCACGGCAGGCCGAGAAGGTCTGCGCTGGTGTGCAATTCGGGCAGGCTGCGGTAGCCGGAGGCGGCCAGGTCGAGACCGTTGGCGCCCAGCGGCGCGTCGCTGCCGAACGAGGCCGCGGTCCACGACGCTTCGAGGAATTCCTCGCCGGTCCGCACGAGATCGGCTGCGCGCGTACGGATCTTCTCCGGATCACACAGCAGCAGCTGGGTGCCCTCCGGCAGCGCCTCGGTGAGCAGGCTGAGCTTGCCCGGCGCCAACACCGGCAGCAGCGCCTCCATCCCCTCGACGGGGATGCCCTCGGCGATCTTGTTCAGCATCTCGACCAGCGACGCGTCGGCTTCGTGATCGGCGGCGACCTCGACCGCGCGTTCGCGCACCGACGAGGTGAGCAGCAGTTCGCGACACGGCGGCGCGACCACGACATCGAGGGTGGTCTCCCCCAGCGACCGCTGATCCGCGACCGAGAACGGGCGGATCTCGGAGACCTCGTCACCCCAGAACTCCACGCGCACCGGATGATCCGCGGTCGGCGCGAACAGATCGAGGATGCCGCCGCGCACCGCGAACTCGCCGCGCTTGCCGACCATGTCCACCCGGGTATACGCGAATTCGACCAGGCGGGAAAGCAATTCGTCGAACTCGTAGTCGCTGCCCACTCGCAGCACGATCGGTTCGATATCGCCAAGACCCGCCGTCATCGGCTGCATCAGCGACCGCACCGTGGTGACCACCACGCGCAGCGGTTCGGGATAGACGGTGTCCTCGGGATGGGCCAGTCTGCGCAGTACTTCGAGCCGGCGACCCACGGTGTCGGGGCCGGGCGACAGCCGTTCGTGCGGCAGGGTCTCCCACGACGGGAACATGGCCACCTGCGGGCCGAGCATCTCGGTGAGTTCGACGGTCAGATCATCGGCCTCGCGGCCGGTCGCGGTCACCACCACCAGGGGGCGCTGGTCGGCCATGGTCGCGGCCACGAACGGTCGCACCGCCGACGGCGCGACCAGTTCCACCCCGGACTTACCGACCAGATCGGTGACCTTCCGCAGCGCGGCGTCACCCGCGACCGCCTCGGCCAGACCGGCGAGCGGAGGACGAAGGGAGGACATTGTTCGCTCCTGAATGCGCAGACGGGAATGGGCGAGGTGACCATCCCGAAGTCTAGTCACCGGGTCCGACAAGTCCGGTGCCGCCGGTAGCGCCCGCCCACACGCGGGTCCGTTCGCCGATGCACGTGCGCGCGTAGGGTGCAAGGGTGAGTCTGGCTCGACGTGAACGACATGCCCTCGCCGACACCATGGCCGCCGCGGGGCCGACCGCGCCGACCCTGTGCGGGACCTGGACCGTGCACGACCTCGCCGCGCACCTGGTGGTCCGCGAACGCAGACCCGACGCCGCCGCGGGCATCGTGCTCAGCCCGCTGGCCGGATATCTCGACGCGAAACAGGCGGAATACGCGCGGAAGTCGTTCCCCGAACTACTCGAGCTGGTCCGCACCGGGCCCCCGTGGTGGTCGCCGCTGCGCCCGGTCGACGCGTTCGCCAACCTCACCGAGATGTTCATCCACCACGAAGACGTCCGCAGGGCCGAACCAGGATGGGAGCCAAGGCAATTGGCTGCCCGCGACGAAGACCGCCTGTGGACCGCACTGCGCGCGGTAGCCCGTACGGCCTATCGCAAGTCACCCGTGCCGGTCGTCCTCGCGACCCCGCAGGGCGCCAGGATCACCGCACATCGCGGCGGCGGCGGCGAAGTCGTGCTCACCGGGCCACCCTCGGAACTGCTGCTGCACGCCTTCGGACGCGACGAAGTCCGGATCGTCCCGACGGGCGCGGAAGCCGACGTCAACGCAGTCCTCGCCACCGACAGAAGCGTATGAACTACACGATGTAGCGACGCAGCCGACGTGCGGCGAACTCCCGGAAGTACGACAGCTTCTCCGACGGCACCAGCGACGGCAGCACGAAATACCAGGCCCGCTCCATCCGCGCCGCCATCTGCTCCATCGACTCGGTCCCGACCGCCACGATGTGCACGCCCGCGATCAGTTCCTGCAGCAGCACCCCGACCACATCCGGGTCCAGGTCGGCGCTGAGGTCGCCCTGGGCGATCGCCCGCTCCGACAGCAACCGGTAGGTTTCGCCCCAGGTCTTGGCGATGTTGTCGCCCTGGGCGCCGCGATAGTCGCCGATCTGGTGGGTGAGCTTGAGCATCGCGCCCACCATCGGATCGTTCATCGACAGATCGGCCACCACGTACGTGATCCCGATGGCCGCTTCCAGCGCGGGGACTCGGGAATCGAAGAAACCCTGGCAGGACCCGATCAGGCGTTCGTTGCCCTGATCGACCACCGCCCGAGCCAGCTCCTCTTTGGAGCCGAAGTGAAAGTACAAGGCGCCCTTGGTCACATTGGACTGCGCGATGATTTCGCTCAGGCTCGCGTTGGCGTAGCCCAAACGGAGAAAGACATCGGCAGCGCCAGCAAGGACGGAGTCGCGGGTGATCTCCGCGCGTGCTTGCCTAGCCATCAGATCCGCCTGTCATCCAATAATCCAGCCATCCTGAAGTAGACCGACATCCCGAAATTCGTTCGACATACCGCCCGGCAGCACCCAAAAGGATGGGTGAACCGTACCACCAGGCAGCAATGCGGCAGCCGAATCAAGGATTCGGTTCCACGTACGCGCGCTATCGTCCGGTTATCCCACCGTTGGTCGGTGTAGTCCCCGTATTCCATTCGGAGCTGAGACCCGGTTCGGCTTCCAAATGACTCAAACCGTTCCAACACAGGTTGACCAGATGCGCCGCGACCACCTCTTTCGGCGGGGTGCGCTCGTCCAACCACCAGGTGGCGGTGGTCGAGACCATGCCGACCAGGGCCTGCGCGTAGAGCGTGGCAAGGCTGGTATCGAGGTCGCGTCGACCGAAATCACCGGCGAGCAGATGCGCGACCTGGTTGACGGCCTCGTTGAGCAGGCTCGAGTACCGGCCGTCGACCGACGGCGCGGGCTGATCGCGCACCAGGATGCGGAAACCGTCGGTGCGTTCCTCGATGTAGGTCAGCAGCGCCAGCGCCACCTGCTCCAACCGCACCCGCGACCGGTTGCGGGTCAGCGAGGAGGTGACCATCTCCAGCAGCATCGACATCTCGCGATCCACCACCACCGCGTAGAGGCCTTCCTTGCCCCCGAAGTGCTCGTAGACCACCGGCTTGGACACCTGCGCGCGCTGGGCGATCTCCTCGATCGAGGTCGCGTCGTACCCGCGCTCGGCGAACAACGCCCGCCCGATCTCGATCAACTGCTGCCTGCGCTGCGTACCGGTCATCCTCGGCCTGGTTGTCCGACCTGGCTCACCAGACGACATGAGCTCCCCCGCCTCTCCGCGTTTTCGACTCACGAGATCAGTACGTGCGTTCCAGAAGGCTAACAACGTCGTTCGAGGTCGGGCACGACAGGCGTGGACAAGATTCGCCCGACGGCGGGATCGTGTGCGAGGATCTAGCCGTGCCGTAGCACAGTGGTGGGCTCTCGCGGCCCACTGGTGTCGCAATCCGCCGTAGTGTAATGGCAGCACCTCTGATTTTGGTTCAGATAGTTCAGGTTCGAGTCCTGGCGGCGGAGCACACGGACACAGTGACGTATCGTCGGCCCGCACCGTCTACCGACCGAACCCGCCACAGCACTCGCTGACAGGCAGCCGAGGGAGATCCATGCCACCGCAGACCGCCGTCGTCGTTCTCGCAGCAGGTGCAGGAACGCGAATGCGGTCGAAGACTCCGAAAGTGCTGCACCCCTTAGCAGGCCGTTCGATGCTGTCGCACGCGCTGCACGCCGCCGTCGAGATCGATCCGACCCACCTGATCACCGTTGTCGGGCACGACCGCGAGAAGGTCAGTGCCGCCGTGGCGGATGTGGGCAAGGAACTCGGCCGCGAGATCGTGTGCGCGCTGCAGGAACAGCAGCTGGGAACCGGCCACGCGGTGCAGTGCGCACTGGGATCGATCCCAGCGGACTTCGACGGCGACCTGCTCGTGACCTCGGCCGACGTGCCGTTGCTGGACGGCCACACTCTTTCCGCGTTGCTCGACGAGCACCGCAGCTATGCCGACCGCCCCGCGGTGACGGTGCTGACCTTCGTGCCCGACGACGCCAACGGCTACGGCCGGATCGTGCGCGACGACGACGGCCAGGTCGCCGAGATCGTCGAGCACGCCGACGCCACCCCCGCGCAGGCCAAGATCAAAGAGGTCAACTCCGGTGTCTACGCGTTCGACGCGTCGGTGCTGCGGACCATGATCGGGCGGCTGTCCACCGCCAACGCCCAGCACGAGCTGTACCTCACCGACGTGCTGCGCCTGGCCCGCGAAGCCGGTCATCCCGTGCACGGCGCGCGGCTGATCGACTCGAACAAGGTCACCGGTGTGAACGACCGGGTGCAGCTGTCGCAGGCGGGCGCCACTCTCAATCGCTACATCCTCGAACGCCACATGCGCGCGGGCGTGACGATCATCGACCCCGCCTCGACCTGGATCGACGCGAGTGTACGAATCGGCCGCGACGCCGTATTGCGGCCGGGTACCCAGCTTTTCGGCACCACCGAGATCGGCGAGGACGCCGAGATCGGACCCGACACCACGCTCACCGACGTGCTCGTCGGGACCGGCGCGAGCGTGGTCCGCACGCACGGCACGCACGCCCAGATCGGCGACGGCGCGTCCATCGGCCCGTTCAGCTACCTGCGGCCCGGCACTGTGGTGGGCGAGGAAGGCAAACTCGGCGCGTTCGTCGAAACCAAGAACGCCTCGATCGGTGCCCACTCGAAAGTGCCGCACCTCACCTACGTCGGCGACGCGACCATCGGCGAGCACAGCAACATCGGCGCGTCCAGCGTTTTTGTGAACTATGACGGGGTGACCAAGCACCACACTGTGGTCGGTTCCCACGTGCGAACCGGCAGCGACACCATGTTCATCGCGCCGGTCACCGTGGGTGACGGGGCGTATACGGGGGCGGGTACTGTACTGCGAAGAAGCGTTCCACCGGGCGCACTTGCCGTGTCGGGTGGACCACAGCGCAATTTCGACAACTGGGTGCAGCGCAACCGTCCAGGAACCGCTGCGGCGCTCGCGGCGGCGGAAGCCATCGCGGCAGACGAGACGTCTTCGAAGACAATCGAGCAAAAGGATGGCAACCAGCAGTGACCGCGTTCTCGATCGACAACCAGAAGAACTTGATGCTCTTCGCCGGCCGGTCACATCCCGAGCTGGCCGAGCAGGTCGCCAAGGAACTCGACGTCGACATCACGCCGCAGACCGCGACCGACTTCGCCAACGGCGAGATCTTCGTGCGGTTCGAGGAGTCGGTGCGCGGTTCCGACGCCTTCGTGCTGCAGAGCTTCCCGGCGCCGCTGAACCAGTGGCTGATGGAACAGCTGATCATGATCGACGCGCTCAAGCGTGGTTCGGCCAAGCGGATCACCGCGGTGCTGCCGTTCTACCCGTACGCGCGCCAGGACAAGAAGCACCGCGGCCGTGAGCCGATCTCCGCTCGCCTGGTCGCCGACCTCCTGAAGACCGCCGGTGCCGACCGCATCATCAGCGTCGACCTGCACACCGACCAGATCCAGGGCTTCTTCGACGGCCCCGTCGATCACATGCACGCGCTGGTGCAGCTGTCGGATTACATCCGCACCAACTACCCGTCGGACAACCTCGCGGTCGTGTCCCCCGACGCGGGCCGCGTGAAGGTCGCCGAGAAGTGGGCCGACGCGCTCGGCGGCACGCCGCTGGCGTTCATCCACAAGACCCGCGACCCGCTGGTGCCCAACCAGGTGAAGTCCAACCGCGTCGTCGGTGACGTCGAAGGCCGCACCTGCGTGCTGATCGACGACATGATCGACACCGGTGGCACCATCGCCGGTGCGGTGAAGGTGCTCAAGGAAGCCGGCGCGGGCGACGTGATCATCGCGGCCACGCACGGTGTGCTCAGCGATCCGGCTGCGGAGCGACTGGCGAACTGTGGTGCCAAGGAAGTTGTCATCACCAACACGCTGCCGATCAGCGAGGACAAGAAGTTCCCGACGCTGACGGTGCTGTCGATCGCGCCGCTGCTGGCTCGCACCATCCGCGAGGTCTTCGAGAACGGTTCCGTGACGGGACTGTTCAACGGCAACGCCTAGTCTTTCGACCTCCAGCACGGCCCTTCGGCATTCGCCGGGGGGCCGTTTCTGGTGGTGCTGTTTCCCGCTCCTGGATATCCCGCGGACGGATTATCCCGCTTTTGGCAATCCTCGCTATGGAATCCCCGCTCACGGGTGCCTCGCGTCGGTTCGGGGACGGTCGGGTGTGCTCGTCGTCGGGGCTGGTCGTTATCGCGTTGGTGTGGCCGATCGGGGGTGACGGGGGTGCGGCGGGCGATACTGGTAGCGGTTAGTTGCACCGATCGCCCCGACCAGGGAGGTTTCGATGAGCACACCGCAGGACCCCGATTCACCTGCCGAGCATCGGCCTCGCCACGCCAAACCTGAGCCATCTGGGCAAGACGAGTCATCCGCGAAGCCCGACGCATCAGCGCGGCGCGAGCTCTCTTCGAAGTCCGATCTTCCGCGGCAGGGTGTGCGGCGCAAGCCGTTGGGGCAGCACGAGCGGCCCGAGGTGTCGTACTCGGCGGTCGATGAACCTGCCGAGCAGAGTTCGTCGGACGAGGGGCAGTCCGAGGTGACTTTTTCGATCTTCGATACCGCGCCGACGTCCGCGGATCGGCGTGCCGAGGACAAGAAGCCGCAGCGACCGGCGGTGTCGTACTCGCTGTCCGATGCTGTCTCGGATACGGCCCCCGATGCCCGCGATGTGCCCGGCGACCACAAACACCCCGAGCGACCTCAGGTCGACTACGGCGGCCTGCCGTCCGACAACGACGACACCGATTCCGGCACCCCCGGCCGACAGACCTGGTCGATGGTCGCGTTCGTTTTCGCGACGATCGCGCTGCTGCTGTTCCCGATCATCTTCGGCGTGCTCGGCATCGGCTTCGGCCTGTACGCCCACAAGAAGGGTGAGAAGCTCGGGTACTGGTCCGCGATCGCGGCCCTGACCTCGCTGCTGGCGGGCCTGGCGATCCGGATCTATTTCTTCGACGCCGCACTGATCCCCGAACAGGACTGAGACACCCGCACCGATGGACGCTTTCACCGGATTCCCGCTCGCCGGCCTGGACTTCTACGAAGATCTCGAGGCCGACAATTCGAAGGCCTTCTGGAACGCGCACAAGCACGTGTACGACGAGTCGGTGCGCGCCCCGATGGTCGCGCTGACCGCCGAACTCGCGGCGGAGTTCGGGCAGGCGAAGATCTTCCGGCCCTACCGTGATGTCCGGTTCTCCGCCGACAAACTGCCCTACAAAACCCATCAGGGCGCGGTGGCCGGCGTCGCGCCCGGCGTCGGCTGGTACGTGCAGATCGGGGCGGCGGGCCTGTTCATCGCGGGCGGTTGCTTCCGTCCGTCGACTGCCGCCTTGGCCGTCCTGCGAGCCACGATCGACGACGATGTGCGAGGCCCGGAACTCGAGAAGATCCTGGCTTCCACCTCGGCCGCCGGCTTCGCACTCGGCGACGACAAGCTCAAAACCAAGCCACGCGGCTACCCCGCCGACCACCCCCGCATCGACCTGCTCCGCTACAAATCGCTGACCGTGCACCGCGACTTCGGCGCACCCGACTGGCTGCCCACCCCCGCCGCCGCGAAAGAAATCCGCCGCGCCTGGAACGAGCTGCGACCGCTGGTCGAGTGGTTCGCGGCGGTCCTGGAAGGCGTCGACTGACTGGCGTGGTTCGTGACGGATGGCCCTTCGAGGCCGATACTGGAACCCATGAGCCGTGAACCGCTGGACATGGACATGGGCGACGACGAACAAGCCGACGAGATCGTCGAGTACGAGCGCTACGTGGAGGACCCGCCCGCCGACTACGTGATCCGCAACCACGAAGCCGACGCCGACGGCTTTCTCGGCATCAACGAGGAAGTCTCCGAGGAGTACTCCGAACGCGGCGCCCGCCACGAGGCGATGGAAGAGGACGAGCGCCCCGCCGAAGAAGTCGCGATGCGCGTAGTCGGCGACGACAACGTCGACGGCGACCTCTTCGACGACGACCGCATCAACGGCGAAGAAGGCGTCGAGAAAGACCTGGAAGGCGACGAAAACCTGATCAGCGGCGAATACCTCGCCGACGAACTCGACCTGTAGTTCGTCCTCTCTGCTGTTCGCCGCGGTCCGTGACCGCGGGGGTCAGCGGCGTTCGGCCAGGGCCAGGATGAAGCGGTTGTCGGGGTCGGTCCAGGTTCGGGTGGGGGTGAAGCCTGCTTTGTCCAGTTCTTCGGTGAGGGACTGGGGGCGGAACTTGGCGGAGATCTCGGTGCGCATTTCTTCGCCTGCGGTGAATTCGACGGTGAGGTCGAGGGCTTTGATGGTGGCGGTCATCGGTTCGGTGGCTCGCAGGCGCATTTCGATCCACTCGTTTTCCGGGTCCCAGATGGCGAGGTGGTCGAATTTTTCGGGGGTGAAGTTCGCGTCGAGGCGGTTGTTGAGCACGTGCAGGACGTTGCGGTTGAACTCGGCGGTTACCCCTGCGGCGTCGTCGTAGGCGGGGACGAGGACGGCGGGGTCGATGACCAGGCCCGCGCCCAGCAGCAGGAGTTCGCCGGGTTCGAGGACCTCGTTGATGCCTGCCAGGAACTGTGCGCGTTCGGCGGGGACCAGGTTGCCGATGGTGCCGCCGAGGAAGGCGATCATGCGGCGGCCGCCGCGGGGCAGGTTGTGCAGGGTGTCGGTGAAGTCGCTGACCACGCCGTGCACGGACAGGTTCGGGTATTCGGCGGCGATCTGGTCTGCGGCGCCTTGCAGCGCGGATGCGGAGACATCTTGCGGGACATAGGTTTTCAGCGAGCCTTCGGCGGTGAGCGCGTCCAGTAGCAGGCGGGTCTTGGCGGCCGAGCCCGAACCCAGTTCGACCAGCACCTCTGCGTGCGCGGCCTGCGCGATCTCGCCGACGACGCTTTCGAGCAGGGCGCGTTCGGTGCGGGTGGGGTAGTACTCGGGCAGTTCGGTGATCTGCTCGAACAGTTCGCTGCCGCGTGCGTCGTAGAACCACTTGGGGGGCAAGGACTTCGGGGTCGCGGTCAGGCCGGTGCGGGCGTCGGTGCGTAAGGCCGTGGTGAGATCGTCGTCGGTGAGGTGGATGTCCAGCAGCGGCGCGGTCATGAACGGGCCCTTTCGGTTGTGGGGCTTTCGAGAGCGTGGAGCTCGGTGATGGTGCAGTGGCCGGGGGTGGCGGTGATCAGTTGGTGATCGGCGATGGGCTGCCAGCGCGGGTCGGCGTCGTAGGGTTCGGAGGACAGCACGGTGTAGTCGTCGGCAACCAGGACCGACAGGGAGTGCCAGCAGGTGGTGGCCCACAGGTGAACTCCGTTGCCTAGCAACAGGTTCAAGCGGGCAGTCGGTTGGTGTCGGAGGACGGTCGCGACGAGCAGCTGTAGGGCGTCGGCCGGGGAGGTGACCGGGCCTTCGGGTGTGATCGCCGCGAGTAGGCCGCGCAACAGCACCCATAGTGCGGCGGAATCGGTGAGCGACTCCGCCTCCAAGAGGACGGCGGGCGAACTGAATAGCGCGCGGCGATCGGAGGATTCGGTCGCAGGAGGCAGCGCGGCTGCGAACACCTCGTTGAGGTCGGCCAGGACTGCGACGAGGATTGTTCGCCAGTCGGGGACGACACCGTTGTGGCTGAAGGCCCAGTGTTCGTCGGTGAAGGGGGCGCAGGCGTTGCGTTCTATCGGCATACCGATGGTGGCCGAGCGGACGGCGGCGATCACCGAGCGGGATTCGAGGTGGCCCAGGACCTCGGCGACGGCGGGGTCGGTCCAGATGGGGGCCTGGTTTCGGTAGCGGGCGACGGTGTCGCGGGCGCCCTCGACGTCCGAGCGACGCCACCACGCGGCACCGAATCCGTCGGCGTTGATCGTGCCGCCCGCGCGCATCTCGCTCGGCGCCCAGGACTGGACGTACAGCGAGTGAGGGCCGCGCATCATCAGTTCGCCGACACGCACGGGCGGGCCGACGTATCCGAGGTGTCTGCACATCAGCGTTCGTCCTCGCGCAGGTCTCGGGCCAGGCGGAAGCCGGCGAAGATCTGTCGGCGGATGGGGTGGTCCCAGTTGCGGAAAGTGGCGCGGCAGGCGACCTCGTCGGTGCCGAAGGAGCCGCCGCGCAGGATGCGGTAGTCACCGCCGAAGAAGACCTTCGAGTACTCGGGGTACGGGAACGCCCGGAAGTCGGGGTACGGCTCGAAACCGGAAGCGCACCACTCCCAGACGTCACCGATGAGCTGGTGCACGCCGGTCGCCGACGCGCCGGCGGGGTAGGCGCCGACCTCGGCGGGTTCCAGGTGGCGTTGGCCGAGGTTGGCCAGGTGTGCGGCGGGTTCGTCCTCACCCCACGGATACCGCCGGGACGCACCTGTTTTCGGGTCGAAGCGGGCCGCCTTCTCCCATTCGGTCTCGGTCGGTAGTCGCTTGCCTGCCCAGCGGGCGTAGGCCTCCGCTTCGAACCAACACACGTGCACCACAGGTTGTTTGGGCCGCAACGGGATTCGTGCGCCGAAGGACATGCGGGTCCACCGGTCGCCGTCGCGTTCCCAGAACTGCGGTGCGACCAACCCCGCCTCTTCCCGATGCGCCCAGCCCCGTTCCGACCACAGTTCGGGGCGGTCGTAACCACCGTCGTCGATGAACGCGAGGTACTGCTCGTTGGTCACCGGGGCGACATCGATCGCGAAGCCCTCGACGTGCACCGGATGCGCGGGGCGTTCGTTGTCCAGCGCCCACGGGTCAGCGGAGGTGCCCATCACGAATTCGCCTGCGGGAACGACTATTTCACCGCCGACCTGTACCTGCGCGACGGGGGCGGGCGGTGCCGACAGCACCGGCGCGCCGATTCGCAATTGGTGCGTGGCGAGCATGGTCTCGTCGTGCTGCTGCTCGTGCTGGGCCACCATGCCGAAGGCAAAGCCGTTGTCCACCAGCTCATTACCGGTCAGGTCGCTGGAATCCAGCACGTCCAGAACCTTGTCGCGCACCGAGCCGATATAGCCGCGCGCCTGTTCGGGATTCAGCAACGGCAGCGAAGGCCGGTTCGACCTCGCATGCTTGAACGCGTCGTACAGCTCGTCGATATCGGCGCGCACCGCCTCGCGCCCGCCCACATCGCGCACCAACCACAGCTCTTCCTGGTTCCCGATATGCGCGAGATCCCAGACCAGCGGCGACATCAGCGGCGAATGCTGCGCGACGAGATCGGCTTCGTCCACGCTGTCGGTGAGCAAGGTGGTGCGTCGACGCGCACGCGACAGGACGTCGGCGATCCTGGCGCGCATTCGGTCGCGATGACTGTGGTCGGCGGGGGCGAAAAGTGTCACGAGTGCGGCTCCGAAACAGATTGTTCGACAATGACTTCGGGCGGTGCAGCGGTCGTGGAGCTCGTCCGCACGCGTCCACGGTGGGTGTGCGGGCAGACGGTGGCCGACGGACCACGCCCAGACGACGATGGACTCACCGCGGTCCGCCTGCACCGTTGCCTGACGAGGCGACCTCGGCCAGCGGACTGCGGCCCGCCCTGCACCGGTTCGCAGCGCGCGCCAATTCCATTGCCGCAGAGGGAGTTCGCGCATGAGCGGCCGCGAGCTCCAGCACATCTACAGCGGCGCGGCGCAATTGCGGGTCCGCTAGTCCGCGGCGGGCCGCAGTCAACCACTCCCCTGCCGTCGGCGCGGCGAGACCAGTCGCCTCAGCCACGACAGCGGGCGTCGACAGCAGCGCGTCGAACAGCGAGATCGGCGTTGTCCACCCTTCGCCGGGTTGCGTGTCGAGGTAGCGGACTTCGAGGTGGCCGGAGGCTCTGACCGGCGGGAACAGGGTCGTCAGGTGGTAGTCCAGGTCGGCGCGGGTCGGGCGACGGCCCACCTCGTCATCGAGCGCGCCGGACAACCAGTCGGCGAAGGTGGCGCCGGGCGGCGGGGACCAGTCGGCGTCGAGGTCGGTGCAGCGCACGCACAACAGGGGAACGTCGAGGGCCCAATGCGCGTAGGAAGTGATCGGGTCGGCCCAATCGGCGACCGGGGGTCGGGTGCGTGAGGGATCGAGGCGCAACCAGGTGCGCATTCGTTGCGATGCCCAGTCACCGGGCGGGACGCCGTGCAGGCGCGGCGAGCAGGCGAAGGCGGCGATGAGCGTGGGGCCGAGCACGTACAGGGCGGTCCAGCGGGCTCGCACTTCGGCGGGATCGGCGCCGGCATCGACGCTGACCTGCGTGGCAGCGGTATTGCACATCATCAGGGCGCCGAACGGGCCGACGCCGCCGAAACGGTCTTCCATCGCCGTGTACCGGGGCATCCGCAGCAAGCGTTGCGCGGGACGGCCCGCGTCGGCGGCGGCGGCGAAAATGCTGATCTGACGGGCGGCGAGCAACTCCCGCAAACGGGTCGCATCAGCGCGCAAATTCTGTGTCAGCGCGGCCGGATCGGCGAACGGTGCGCTGGAAAGTTCTATCTGACCACCGGGTTCGATGGTGACCATGCTCCCGCCGGGCAGTGGAACGGCCGCGGAATCGGGGGCGATGGAGGTCGGTGCGTGCGACCCGAGGGCCGCGGCCAGTTGCTGCAACGAGGGGCGGGAACCGGTGGGTCCGGCGGTGAGCCACTCCAGTTCGGCGCCGATCAGCGCAGGTGGTCCGAGCTTGAAACAGACGCCGCCGACGTACGCCTCCGCGGCCACCCGCGACGATAGTTCGCCCTGGTCAGGCGCGTAATCGGGCCACGAAGAACGTTCCAGGGTGACCGCCATACCAACCTCCACGTGCTGCGTGCTGCCGGGGAACCTGCGTTTCGCTCATTCCAGAGTAGCGACGCCCACCGACAGAAAATGGCGATGAGGACAACGGTTCGAAGGCGTTAAGGTCGGGGCCATGTTGGATCTCGCCGCGATCAGAGCCGCCATCCCAGGACTTTCGCCCGGTCACGTCTTCCTCGACAGTGCCGGATCGTCGCTGCCGCCCGAGGTCGTGCTCGACACGATGATCGCGCACCTGCGGCGCGAAGCCGCGATCGGTGGCTACCAGGCAGCTAACGAGCGGCTGGACGACCTGAACAAGGTGAAGACCTCGATCGGCACGCTGCTCGGAACCTCCGCGGACACCATCGCGCTCAGCGACAGCGCTTCCCGGTCATGGGCCGATTTCGCCTACTCGGTGCCCCTGAATCCCGGCGACCGGATCCTGCTCTCCGGTGCCGACTACGCCAGCAACGCGATCGCCGCCCTGCAGCGCGCGAAGCAGACCGGGGCCACGGTCGAGCGCATTCCCAGCGACGACACCGGCCGCCTCGACACCGACGCCTTGGCGACCATGCTCGACGAGCGCGTGAAACTGGTTTCGCTGCAGCACGCACCCACCAACGGCGGCCTCGTGAACCCCGTCGCGGAAGCCACCAGAATCGCCCACGAAGCGGGCGCACTGGTCCTGCTGGATGCCTGTCAATCCACCGGTCAGCTGCCCATCGACGTCACCGAGCTCGGCGTCGACGCCATGTCGACCACCGGACGCAAGTGGCTGCGCGGCCCTCGCGGCACCGGAATCCTGTATGTGCGTGCGGAATTGGCGCAGTCGATGGAACCCGCGCGCCTGGACCTGCACAGCGCCGAATGGGTGCGCCCCGACGAGTACCGCCTCGCCCCCGACGCCTCCCGCTTCGAATTCTGGGAAGCCGGGTATGCCGCGCGCCTCGGCCTTGGCGCCGCCGTGGACTACCTGCTGGAATTGGGACCCACGCAGGTCTACGAAGCCATCGCCACCCGCGCGGACTACCTGCGCAAAACCCTGCCCGAAATCCCCCGCGTCACCGTGCGCGACCTGGGCACCGAGCACAGCGGCATCGTCTCGTTCACCGTCGACGGCCACGACCCCGAACAGTTGCGCGACCGCCTGGCCGAGCACGCCATCACCGTCACCGTCAGCCACGCGGGCTCCACCCTGTTCGACATGACCGAACGCGCCCTCCCCGCCATCCTGCGCGCCTCCCCGCACTACTTCGTCACCCAGGAGGACCTGGACCGCTTCGTCACCATCCTGGCCGACCTCACCCGCTAGACCCTGGCGAGATGCTCGCGGACGATCCGATCCGCGAGCACCCGCGGATCCTGCTCGGGCGCAACGATTTCCAAGCTCCGATTGACAGCGATCGTGGCCAAACCATGCACATTGGTCCACAGCGCCAGTGCCCGCTGCGGCGCGGACTCGGGCGTCACTTCCGTCACCAATTCGACCACCTGCCCATACAGCGGCTTCGTGACCGCCCGCAGATTCTCCCCGGCCCCCGCCAGCAGATCGTGCCGAAACATCAGCGTGAACATCTGCGGCCGCGTCACCGCGAAATCCACATAATCCACCGCCATCCGCCGCAACCGCTCCCGCGGATCCTCGATCGCGCCGAGCACCACGAACCGCTCCCGCAACTCCCCGAACCCCCGCCCGGCGATCGCGGCCAACAGCGCCGCATGCGTGGGAAACCACCGCCGAGGCGCCCCGTGCGAAACCCCCGCCGCTCGCGCGATGGCCCGCAGCCCGAGCGCACCGAACCCCTCGGTCTCGAGCAGATCGACGCCGACGTCGATCAGGCGCTCGCGCAAGGGTTCAGGCATACCGGCAATTCTGCACACCGCCGCGATCGCTCGATCCATGGCACCGGTAGACAGTGTCTACTAGGGTTCGGTAGACACTGTCTACGGAAGGGCAACCCCGTGTGGTACCTGCTGTGCAAATACGTCCTCATCGGCCCGATACTTCGCCTACTCGGCCGCCCGCAGGTCGAAGGGCTGGAACACATTCCACGCACAGGACCGGTGATCATCGCCGCCAACCACCTGGCCGTCGTGGACTCGCTATACCTCGCCCTGGTGATCCCCCGGCGCCTCACCTTCCTCGCGAAACAGGAGTATTTCGCGGGCACGGGGTTGCGCGGACGGTTCAAGCGGTGGTTCTTCACCGCCGCAGGTCAGGTGCCGGTGGATCGGGCCGGTGGGGATGCGGCGGCTGGTGCGTTGGCGGCGGCTGTCGGGATTGTCGGGCGGGGTGGGGTGTGGGCAATTCATCCGGAGGGGACACGGTCGCGGGATGGGAAGGTCTATCGTGGACGGACCGGGGTGTTGCGCGTTGCCATGGCTACCGGGGCGCCGGTGGTGCCGGTGGTCTTGGACGGTACCGATCGCATGAATCCTCGCGGTCGGAAACTGTTGCGTTTCACCAAGGTACGTGTCACCGTCCATCCCGCTCGGCACTATCCCGCAGCTGCGAAGTGCGATCTCGCAGCTGTGCAGCACGCCCAGGTCAGAGCGGCAACGGACCTGCTGATGCGGGAGATTGCCACGTTATCGGGTAGACCATATGTAGACCGCTACGCAGCGAGCTTTGCTGCGAGGGACTGACTCAGCAGGGGTGCTGGAGGGTCGGTCCGGATCGATACCGGCGGGGCAGGGCGGGATTTCTTCAAGGTACGGCCGTAACCGATCGTTGGCGTAAAGGGAGACCGACGTTGAGCAGGTTCACCGACGAAATGTTTGGCACAGCGTTGACCAGCACGAAGGGGCTGGTCACCGGAGAGCCGGAGTCGCCATTACGGCAGACCTGGGGGGAGATCCATAGTCAGGCGCGACATATGGCGGGTGGTCTGGCCGCGGCCGGGATCGGGCACGGTGACGCGGTCGGCGTGCTGGCCGGTCTGCCGGTCGATATCGCGCCGTCCTGCCAGGCCATCTGGATGCGGGGCGCGTCGATCACGATGTTGCATCAGCCCACGCCACGCACCGACCTCGAGGTCTGGGTGCGCGACACCGAAACGGTGCTGCGCATGATCGAGGCGAAGGCCGTGGTTCTCGGTGCGCCGTTCGCCGCCGCCGAACCGGTGCTGCGCGAACGCGGGATCACCGTGGTGCGGATCGAGGACCTGCACCACGGCGCCGATACCGACCCCGTGCCGACCGTCGAAGGCGATATCGCGTTGCAGCAGTTGACCTCTGGGTCCACCGGATCGCCCAAGGCGGTGCGAATAACCCACGGCAACTTCTACGTCAACGCCTACGCGATGTTCAACCGGGTGAAGTTCCAGCCCGACGACGACGTGATGGTCAGCTGGCTACCGCTGTTCCACGACATGGGCATGGTCGGATTCCTCAGCGTGCCAATGCAATTCGGCGCCGAAGTGGTGTGCGTGACGCCGCTGGACTTCCTGGCCAGGCCACTGCTGTGGGCCGAGCTGATCCACAAATATCGCGGAACCGTCACCGCCGCACCGAATTTCGCGTACTCGCTGCTGGCCCGACGCCTGCGACAGGCCGAGCCGGGCACCATGGACCTGTCCAGCGTGCGCTACATGTGGAACGGCGCCGAACCCGTGGACCCCGACACCATGACCGCGCTCGCCGCGGCCGGGCAACAGTTCGGCCTCAACCCGATGGCCCTGACGCCGGTCTACGGCATGGCCGAAACCACCTTGGCCGTGTCGATCCCCGACCCCGGCCACGGCCAGGTTCTGGACATCATCGACGCGGACCTGCTCGAAGCCGTCGGCAAAGCCGTGCCCATCGCCGAGGACGGCCACCACGGCACCCCCCGCAAGCTGCCGACGCTGGGTCACCTGGTCGACGATCTGGAAGGCCGGGTCGTCGATGCCGAACGTCAACCGCTGCCGGTCCGCTCGGTCGGCGTGATCGAATTGCGCGGCCCCGCAGTCACTTCGGGCTACGTCACCGTCGACGGCTTCCGCCCCGCCCAGGACGCCGACGGCTGGCTCGACACCGGCGACATCGGCTACTTCACCGAAGAGGGCCTGATGGTCGTGTGCGGGCGCATGAAGGACGTCATCATCATGGGCGGCCGCAACATCTACCCCACCGACATCGAACGCGCGGCCCTGCGCGTAGCGGGCGTGCGTCCCGGCAACGCAGTAGCGGTACGCTTGGACGCGGGCGAAAAGCGCGAAAGCTTCGCCGTGGTAGTCGAATCCAACGACTATCAACTCCCCGACGAGGTCAAGCGAATCGAAAAGGAGATCGTGCACGAGGTCTTCGCCGAAGTAGGCGCGCGCCCCCGCACCGTCGCCGTCCTCGGCCCCGGCGCACTCCCGAAAACCTCCTCGGGAAAACTCCGCCGAGCCGCCACCGCGGTCCACCTGCGGTAACGCTGACGGGGCTGCGGTATCCGCAGCCCCCAGGCTTAATGCAAGCTGTTCTGCGCCGCTTCCAGCCCCACCTTCAACAACAACTCCACCGCATCAGCAGCCTGCTCCACGATCACCGGAACCTCTTTTCGCTCCGGCCCCGAAAACGGCTTCAACACATAATCAGCAGGATCCTGCCGACCAGGCGGACGCCCGATCCCGATCCTGGTCCGCAGGTACTCCTTGGTGGTCAACGCCTGCGAAATCGACCGCAGCCCGTTGTGCCCACCCTCACCACCGCCCTGCTTGAGCCGCAACGTCCCGAACGGCAGATCCAGTTCGTCGTGCACCACGATCACCTGATCCACGGGCACCGAGAAGAACTTCGCCAGCGCCGCGACCGGCCGCCCGGACAGGTTCATGTACGTGCGCGGCTTCGCGATCAGGATCTGACGGCCGTCCAGTCGCGCCTGCAGCAGGTCGGCGCCGGACTTCTTGTGCACAGCAAAACGGCCGCCGACGCGCTGCGCGAGCACGTCGGCGACCAGGAAGCCCACATTGTGGCGGGTGCGCTCGTATTCGGGGCCGGGGTTGCCCAGTCCGACTACGAGCGCGGGCCCAGATGATTCGGCGGTCATTGCCCGAATCGTAGTGTGCGGTGTTACGCGGTCTCGGGAGCGGTCTCCGCGGTGACGGCGTCGGGGGCGGTGCCTTCGCCCTCGTCGTCGAGCTGCGACGCGGACGGCGCCTCGATGACGTTGACGATCAGCGCCTCCGGGTCACCGGCGAGGGTGACACCCTCGGGCAGCGCGATGGTGCCGGCCAGGATCTGGGTGCCGGGCGCGATGCCGTCGACCGAGACCTCGATGGTCTCGGGCAGGTTCATCGCGTCGGCCTCGATCGACAGGGTGTTCAGTTCCTGGGTGATCAGGGCGCCGGAGGTGGCCTCGCCGACGACCACGACGTTGACGTCGGTGGTGACGCGCTCGCCACGCTTGACGATCAGCAGGTCGGCGTGCTCGATGTAGCGACGGATCGGGTGGACGACGACCGACTTGGTCATCGCCAGCTGCGGCTCGCCGTTGATCTGCAGGTTGAGGATGGCGTTGGTGCCGTGCAGACGCAGGATCTTGGCGAACGCCTTGGCGTCCAGCGACAGGTGCTGCGGCTCGGCGTGGTGGCCGTACAGCACGGCGGGCACGTTGCCGTCGCGACGGGTACGGCGAGCGGCGCCCTTACCGAATTCGGTGCGGACGGCGGCTTCGATCAGATTGGCGTCGGACATACTGAATGCGCTCCTACGGCTGGTCATGGGTGACCCAACTGGCGGGGTCAAGGTCTGCTCGTCGGACGAAGGAACGAACGAGGACGGCCCAAATACTTCAGCCGAGCCGCGTCGATCACGGTGTGCGCACCAAACGGGCACTCACCCTCGCCGAGACAACCCGCCAACCATACCGCACCCGCATCGCCGGGAAAAATCAGGGCGCACACCCCGACGACCTGGCGATAGGTCCGCCCACTACGCTGGATAGGTTGCCGTCCACTGCGAAAGGTCCCGTCCGTTGACCGAGTCCGGAGAAGTCGTCGCCACCACCCCACGCGGGCTGCCCGCCGAGGTGGCCCGTCGGCGTACGTTCGCCGTGATCTCGCACCCCGACGCGGGTAAGTCGACGTTGACCGAAGCGCTCGCGCTCCACGCCAGGATGATCTCCGAGGCGGGCGCGATCCACGGTAAGGCCGGTCGCAAGTCGACGGTGTCGGACTGGATGGAGATGGAGAAGCAGCGCGGTATCTCGGTGAGTTCGACCGCGCTGCAGTTCAACTACCGGGCCGCCGGGTCCGATATCGACAATGTGATCAACCTGGTCGACACCCCCGGTCACTCCGATTTCTCCGAGGACACCTACCGGGTGCTCACCGCTGTCGACGCCGCGGTGATGCTGATCGACGCGGCCAAAGGCCTCGAGCCGCAGACGCTGAAACTGTTCCAGGTGTGTCGCCATCGCGGCATTCCGGTGATCACCGTGATCAACAAGTGGGACCGCCCCGGCCAGGATCCCCTCGCCCTGCTCGACGAGATCAGCGAGCGGATCGGCCTCACGCCCACTCCCCTGTTCCTGCCGGTCGGCATCGCGGGCGATTTCCGTGGCCTGTTGCGTCGCGGGCCCGAGGGCGAGGCGCAGCAGTACATCCACTTCACCCGTACCGCCGGTGGTGCCACGATCGCCCCCGAGGAATACCTCACCCCCGACGAAGCGGAAGCGCGCGAGGAAGAGGCGTGGACGACCGCGGTCGAGGAGAGCGAACTGCTGTCGGCGGCGGGTCAGGACCACGATCAGGAAATGTTCCTGGCGGGTCAGACCTCGCCGGTGATCTTCGGCTCGGCGATGCTGAATTTCGGTGTGCGGCAACTGCTCGAGACGCTGGTCGAGTTGGCGCCCGCGCCCGGTGCGCGCGCCGATATCGCCGGTAAGGAACGCACCACCGGTGATCCGTTCAGCGCCGTGGTGTTCAAGGTGCAGGCCGGTATGGACACCGCGCACCGCGACCGACTGGCGTTCATGCGGATCGTGTCCGGTGAGTTCGAACGCGGCATGGTGGTCACGCACGCGCAGACCGGTCGCCCGTTCGCCACCAAGTACGCGCTCACGGTGTTCGGCCGCGAACGCACCACGGTCGACACCGCCTACCCCGGCGACGTCGTCGGCCTGGTCAACGCGACCGCGCTGGCTCCCGGGCACACGCTGTTCGTGGAGAAGAAGGTCGAATACCCGCCGATCCCCAGCTTCGCGCCCGAGCATTTCGCGACCCTGCGCGCGCAGAGTGCGGGCAAGTACAAGCAGTTCCGCAAGGCCATCGACCAGCTCGACTCCGAGGGCGTGGTGCAGGTGCTGCGCAACGATGCCCGCGGCGACGCGACGCCGGTGCTGGCCGCGGTCGGTCCGATGCAGTTCGAAGTGGTCACCGCCCGCATGCAGGGCGAGTTCAACGTCGAAACGCAGCTGGACTTCCTGCCGTTCACGCTGGCCCGACGCACCGACGCGGAGTCCGCGCCCGAGCTGGATCGGCAGCGTGGGGTGGAGGTGTTCACCCGCACCGACGGCGCGATTCTGGCACTGTTCAGCGACAAGTGGCGGCTGCAGTACATCGAGAAGGAACACCCGAAGCTCACGCTGGAACCGCTGGTCGCCGCGGCCGACTAACTGTCCCAGACGGCCGAGCCTGGGTGGGTTTGCGCCCGTCCCGCTGTTGCGGGTGCGATTTTTGCGACGAAGGAACAAAAATCGTGCCCGCAACAGCGGGACACAAGGGGGCGC